>NZ_PKGG01000067.1:0-24034 GCF_046480465.1 Arthrospira sp. PCC 8006 | reverse complement strand
GGCGATCGCCTCGCCCATAACTTTGATGCGCGCTCCTAGTTGTCAGCACGAGATGACAAAATTTGCTGAATTTCCTCCAATGGTAAACCCAACATTTCGGCGATCGCTTCCGCACTATTTCCCAAATTTGCCAAACGCACAACAATATTTATCCTTTCCTGTTGGAGACCTTGTTGGAGACCTTCTTGCACCCCTTCTTGGCGACCTTCTTGGCGACCTTCTTGGCGACCTTCTTGGCGACCTTCTTGGCGACCTTCTTGGCGACCGTCGGCAAATGCTTCTTGATAGAATCGGGTTTGTTTTAAATCGGTGAGTCCTAACATTTGGGCAATCTCCTCGCGACTTATTTGGGGTAGTTTGTAAATAACTATAGTTTCGATGATATCAATGATATCCCGTTGAATTGATTCTGGGGGGAGGGTTTGTTCGGCTTGCTCGATCAGGTTTATGGCTGATGCGATCGCCTCCGATTCGGATTCGAGTACCAATTTGATGATACCAACTCCCAAACGGTTTTCACTTTCCAACTCGTCGAGATAAACCCGAGTCACCCGGTCTGAGTTCAGGAGTTCCCGGAATTGGTGGGACTGTTCCCGATCAATGCTACGGTTGGGATAGATATAGCGGTTCGGTGGATTGGTGAGGTACTTTTCAAAGCCCCTCTCCCCTGTTGGGAGAGGGGTTTGGGGTGAGGGCTGTACCTTATGGATATGAGAAACGCTATAACGACCACCTGCCACGGGTGGGAGGGTCGGTATTGTCGCAGGTAGAGGAACAGTTCCGCGAAAATGCGATAATAGAGGTCGTCGTCGGGTTGAAATTGCACTTCGGCTAGGTAGAAGGGGCGATCGCCTTCTGAGGTGGTCGGGAGAAATACTCCGTCGAGGCGGAAGGCTAGTTGTTTCACTTCTACAGAGGTGAATTGGTAGCGATCGCTTTCTTCGGGTGGGCGGTTCAGCAGTTCAAAGAAGCTGCGGGGGTACTGTTGGAAAATTCGGTAGAATATACTATCAGTTTTCACGGGGGATAATGGCTCGATAATAGGGGTTAAATTGCCTTGATTTGCCCTGGTCTCCTTGGCAGTTTTGTTTTTGATTGTAACCCACTGGTTAACTGATAGGTTTTCTGGGTAGGCAGGCAATGAAGGCGATCGCCTCGCCCATAACTTTGATGCGCGCTCCTAGTTGTCAGCACGAGATGACAAAATTTGCTGAATTTCCTCCAATGGTAAACCCAACATTTCGGCGATCGCTTCCGCACTATTTCCCAAATTTGCCAAACGCACAACAATATTTATCCTTTCCTGTTGGAGACCTTCTTGCACCCCTTCTTGGCGACCTTCTTGGCGACCTTCTTGGCGACCTTCTTGGCGACCGTCGGCAAATGCTTCTTGATAGAATCGGGTTTGTTTTAAATCGGTGAGTCCTAACATTTGGGCAATCTCCTCGCGACTTATTTGGGGTAGTTTGTAAATAACTATAGTTTCGATGATATCAATGATATCCCGTTGAATTGATTCTGGGGGGAGGGTTTGTTCGGCTTGCTCGA
Source organism: Arthrospira sp. PCC 8006 (assembly GCF_046480465.1). NCBI lineage: Bacteria > Bacillati > Cyanobacteriota > Cyanophyceae > Oscillatoriales > Microcoleaceae > Arthrospira > Arthrospira sp. PCC 8006. The sequence goes on along the minus strand of NZ_PKGG01000067.1, from coordinate 22,486 downwards.
TCAGGTTTATGGCTGATGCGATCGCCTCCGATTCGGATTCGAGTACCAATTTGATGATACCAACTCCCAAACGGTTTTCACTTTCCAACTCGTCGAGATAAACCCGAGTCACCCGGTCTGAGTTCAGGAGTTCCCGGAATTGGTGGGATTGTTCCCGCTCAATGCTACGGTTGGGATAGATAACGACGACCTGCCACGGGTGGGAGGGTCGGTATTGTCGCAGGTAGAGGAACAGTTCCGCGAAAATGCGATAATAGAGGTCGTCGTCGGGTTGAAATTGCACTTCCGCTAGGTAGAAGGGGCGATCGCCTTCTGAGGTCGTCGGGAGAAATACTCCGTCGAGGCGGAAGGCTAGTTGTTTCACTTCTACAGAGGTGAATTGGTAGCGATCGCTTTCTTCGGGTGGGCGGTTCAGCAGTTCAAAGAAGCTGCGGGTGTACTGTTGGAAAATTCGGTAGAAGATACTATCAGTTTTCACGGGGGATAATGGCTCGATAATAGGGGTTAAATTGCCTTGATTTCCAAGGGTATCATTAACTGTTATAGCGGTTCGGTGGATTGGTGAGGTGCTTTTCAAAGCCCCTCTCCCGTATGGGAGAGGGGTTTGCGGTGTAGACGCGCAGCGGCTTCTCTTTGAGTGGGCTGTACCTTATGGATATGAGAAACGCTATAGCATAAGTAGTGATTCCCCTCCGCCAAATCATGGTCATGGGTTTAATGGGCGATGGAGGTTTAATGTTTAGTAGATTAGCCAGTTTATTAACTATATTAGGAGTCGGCTTGTATTTTACGGGCTGGATTTACCGCTGGGCATATTTCGGTTATTTTCAAATTGAAATTACCACGTTGGATTTGCCGATAGAATCGTTTTTTATTGCCCCGCTTCAGGTCTTTTTTGGCAACTTTGCCAGCGGCGAGTGGTCTACGTTTTGGCGAACATTTCGAGTGGCGATCGCTATCAGTTTGCTAATTTATCTTACTCTCAAATTGCTGGAGTGCAGTAGCGGCAAATTCGCTCATTTTATCAACGCCAGCCGTGATTATCTGTTAAAAATTAGCCTCAAACAGCGCCGCTATCGAGCGACTCGCACTTTGCAGATTTTCCCGGACTTACAACCAATTGACTATGATAAAAACTTTTTAAATGAATTCGTGATTGCTGGTTGGTGTTTGGCGGGTTTATTTTATCTAGGTCAAACTCAGGGAAACCTAGACGCGATTCGAGATGCCCATAACCATACATCAATGCTGCCAGTGGTAACTGTAATTGCTCCAGAAAATCGGCTGCCCCTAGGTCGCAAAATCAACGACCTGACTGATGACCCAGCGGTGGGAAATTTTCGATTTATCGGAGATTTGGAACTTTATAAAACCTTACTAGATCGAGATTATAACGATAAAACTCAGCCGGATCAACAAATTGTCTGGCGGCTGTTAATTGACCGAGACAGTCAATATTATATTTTCCCATCATTGCCTGAAAATGCCCCCTCTGATACCCGCCCTCCCCTGGTGATTATTCAGCAAAGCACAGCCGGAGAATATGTTATTATTCTGAGTCCAGAACCGGGCCAGCGAAATCCTTAATTATTGTCGGTTATAGCTTTTCTCATTGATGACCTAACTTTGGTAAACTGGATTTACATGGGCTTTATGCAGAAAGTTACACTTATTAGGATAGCATAATATCAGTGAGTTACACAAGGTACACTAATGGCAAAAAACTATGGTTTGGCTATCCATACCAGTAGCCCAGAATTGGGTTTAGCTATGGGGAAGTTTGGGGAACCTGTGCGCTGCCAAACTTGGCATTTGGGCAGGGATTTATCAACCCAACTACATCAACATATATCGGAATTTATGCCCCCTCAAACTTGGTCGGATTTACAACTAATCGCAGTGGCGCGGGGGCCGGGAAGTTTTACGGGGACTCGCTTGGGAGTGGTGACGGCGAGAACCCTCGCACAACAGTTAGATATTCCCCTGTTTGCGATTTCTACTTTGGCGGCGGCTGCCTATAATTTAGCGGGGGATTATGCGGGGAATATTGCCCTAGAAATGCCGGCACAACGGGGACAATTATTTGTGGCTATTTATCAGGTTTCTTCCCAGGGTTTGGTGACAGAATTGGCTGATAGTGTTATGTCTCCCTCACAGTGGGAAATGCTGTTATCTCAACAAGATAAACCATTAAAAAAAATCTTGCTGACGGGTGGACTCGGACACACAAGTTGTGCTATATTAGAATGGGCTACTCTGTTATGGGAACAGGGAAATCGCCCGCACTGGTCGGATGCTTTACCATTTTATGGACAGCATCCGGTTCAGAATTTGATGGCAGATTAATCCCACCATTTGCGGTTAAGTGGAGATGGTGGAAAGGGTGACAAATAGGGTGGCTAACATTAAACTGATTCCGAGGGCGATCGCACTAGGAAAATCGGTCAAAAACTCCCAGGGTTTATGGGTTTTGTCGGGGATTCCATAACCTCGCAATTGCATGGCTTTATAGACCTGTTCGGACTGTTGATAACTACGAATTAATAAACTCCCGGCTAAGGCTGCGTAAATCTGTAAATTTCGGCGACTGAATTGGTGGGGTTGAAAACCTCTTAATATGGTGGCGCGTTTCATCATTTGCAACTGATGGCTGAGTTCAAATATATATCGGTAGGATATTAATAACATATCCGCTAAAATGGGGGATAAACCAAGCGATCGCATGGCTTTAATTAGGGTGATAAATGGACAAGTCCCTAATAAGACAACTCCAGTGGTAAAAATTGCCAAAAATCTACTCGCAATTAGCAAGACGGCTAGACTTCCTTCCTGGCGAATAATCACGGGTCCCCAAGACCATAATACAGTCGGACCGGAAATAAATGGCAATAAGCCAACTAACCCGAATATAAACAGTCCGGGATATTGTAGGCGATCGCCTAAAAAGGATAGGGGAAGTTTGGATATGGTATATAATATTAATGTGACTAGCAACATGGGGGGGACTAGCCAGAGTTGTTGAACATTAGCAAAAGCAAACATTAATATTCCCAACCCAATTAGCTTTGATTGGGGGTTCCATCTATGAATAAATGAATCGAGATTAGCATACTCATCTATCCTAAATTTCATAGTTAATCTCTCCGGTTTAGGAAGGGTGAGTTAGGGGGATTATTCAGACTCCCCCATCAATACAGCCTGTTCAGAAATTATCTGATCACATCTCAAAGTCCCTCTCCTCTCTGGGAGAGGGATTTAGGGTTAGGGTAATGTATTAAGCAACTGGTGAACAAGCTGTAATAGGGGTTATTGGGTTAATAACTCTGGCTTGACTCGACTTAGGAAATTCACCACCATGGCGGTAAATACTCCCTCAATAAACATCAGGGGAATATGGGCGATAATTAGGGCGATAATTGCAGCTTTTTCCGCTGGACTTTCCAGGGTCGAGGGAAGATTGGTAATCAGTATCACTAAAAATAAGATGGTGGAGAAACCTACACTAGACGCACCTGCTAAAAAACCGAATAAATTTAGGCTGATGGTAGGTTTCAGGTGATGACTAAATCGATGTCTACTTTGAAAAATTACGGCGGCTATTATAGCTGGAATCCCCATAATTATCGCATTAATTCCCAGGGTGGTTAATCCCCCATGTCCGAAGATAATCGCCTGGAATATTAAGCCGATGAGAATAGCCGGAAAAGCATAATAACCTAAAATAGCCCCCAGAAGACCATTTAAGACTAGATGAACACTGGCGGGAGGGATGGGGATATGTATGGAAGAGGCGACAAAAAAGGCGGCGGTTAATAGGGAGGCTTTGGGAATGTTGGCGGTGGGGTTGGCTTGGCGGTTGATTTGACGCAGAGAATACCAGGTTACTAAGCCGGTGATTCCATAACCAGCCAGACAAATTTGGGCGGGAATAATTCCCTCAGAAATGTGCATAAGTTGATGATATTTGTCAGGTTTGATGGTGGGTTAGTTTTGCGATTCTTGAGAGGTTATATGGGGGCTGTCGTCTCCAACATCATCAGAGGGTTTTAATCGGGTAAAAAATAGGGCGGTGCCGATAAATCCCCAAATGACGGCGGCGGCGGCTACCCATTTTTGCACAGGGCTTGATGCGGAATTGGAGGCGATCGCATTTTGGGTGCTGTCCGATACCTGTTCCCCTGGGGGACTCACCGGAATCGCAATTAACGCCCCATGTCCGGCTTGACGGACGGTGGCTTCCCACAAACCGCTATTATCGTGGTCGGGAATGAATAAAAATTGACCATTATCATCGGTGTTTCCGGTCATCCAAGGGGTGCTAGGGTCCTGGGGGGTGTAGATTCTCACCTCGGCGTTAACCATGGGTGTCCCTGAGTCGTAGGCGGCGTTAATTTTGATGGCTGAGGTGGTTTGAGATTGGACGATGACTCCATGGGCGATCGCTGATTCTGGTATGGCGATCGTCCAAAATAGTAGGGATATACAAAGTTTCCAGTTCATTAAATCATCTCCTGATTATTCAAAAATAGTAAATTATGTGGGAGTTGATCAATCTTTTCGACTCATGGGCTTTTCGGCGCAGTGACCCTCACCTACATGGGCTAAATTCGGTAAAATTGCCATGATTCTCTGATAATCTTCCTCCGCCAGTTGTTCTCTGAGTGTATCTAAATTGGCATCTACACCCTCTGGGGTGGCGATCGCTGCTAGGGGTTCAAAACCTAATGCACCAGTATTAATCTCCGCCTCCGCCTCCGCTTCTGGGTCTCCAAATAAGTGATCAAAATGAAACGTTGCTTCTAAGTCGGCGCGACCCCCTTGCTGTAAAGTTCCTTTGCGTTCTTCTCCTACATAATCACCACAACTAAACGCCATTTCTTCATTGAATCTCAGGTTAAATGGTACAGTTAGACCATCTTTTGATGCTGTCCCCACTAACATTAATGAATAACCCGCCGCCATACCATCTACCGCCGGAACCATTTGCCACGAAATCGCATTATAGCGCCCTGGTGGTGCTGGAACTTCATTAACTAAAATAGTTGCAGCACTCTCGTCTCCTGCTGCTAAATCTACGGTTTGGAATTCTACTAAACTAATGATTTGTTGGGCTTGAGGTTCCACTCCCGTATCGGGATTATAGGGGATTAAAGTTTCATAGGCTTGGGCATTGGCAATGGTTACATAAACATGATTAAATGACAGTTCCCAACCGTCTTTACTCACAAAACCTTCCCGGATAAAATCTTCTCCATTGGCGCGAAATTCTATAGTCCCAATTTCGGCTGACCCTGGCTGTATAGCAGTGGTTTCCGACGGTGGAGTTTCTGATGTTTGACTCTGTAGGTTCTGGGTGTCGGCACAAGCACATAATGCGATCGCCCCCAGCAATAATATATTGCCTAATTTTAACAACTGTTTTTTCATCTTCCCAGCCCTAATCAGGTTGAACACCCACATTATACATAAAACTAATGGAATTTTGTATAACATACATTGTCTCTTTTGACAATGCCCTTGGGGGGCATATTTATTGACTATAAATTTAAGGATAGTCAAGAGAGTAAATTTTGTGATTATTAATTATTGCCCCCGCCATAGAATTATCTGCACAGGCAGTCAATAATTGTAGATTAACCCGCCTATATTGGCGGCATTTATTAAAGTTTGACAGGTTCCCTAAACGGGACTGCTTAACCACTCAGACCTTGATTAAAGTTGGGATTTACCCCTTGACAAATGTTGTTTTTCATGGTAAAAATTAATCCGAATATCTCTAATGGCATCTCAACCTACCAGCCGCAAATGTTAAGTCGTGCCATAATGTCCTATAATCGTTATGGAATGATGGGGGTTGGGGAAGCTATCAAACCCCGTCCCTTTGACGGAGGCGATGTCAAGCGGGATTCACAGACTAATAGAAAATTATGAGAGACCTTGACCAGGACAAAACCATTGAGCTACTTAACTCCATCATGGAATTTGAGTTAGCTGGGGTGGTTCGATACACTCACTATTCCTTAATGGTGACCGGACCGAATCGTTTACCAATTGTACAGTTTTTTCAAGCTCAAGCTACCGAGTCCCTCACCCATGCTCAACAAGCGGGGGAAATTCTCACAGGATTAGAAGGACATCCTAGCCAAAGAATTGCTCCCATTGAGGAAACTTATCAGCATTCGGTACAGGATTTATTGGCGGAAAGTCTCAACCATGAGAAAAAAGCTCTATCCCTGTATAAAGAATTACTGGAAACTGTAGAAAATGCCAGTATTTACCTGGAAGAATATGCTCGCACTATGATTGGCCAGGAAGAACTACACAGCATCGAAATTCGCAAGATGTTGCGCGATTATAGCTGAGGTAATGTCCGCAATTTAAAGCGATCAATAGCCTAGGTGGTTGAAAGTAACCAGACCACCTGGGCTAAACTATTATCAAGACTCTGGGAGAAGTTTTGATGTTATGATTAATTTGAGCTAGACCCCAAAGACGGCTATAACCCTACTATCCCATTTGAGATAAACACCCGCCATGAAACTCCAGGATATCATCAATACAGATAAACGGTACGATGTGAAAGATATCGCCGAAGATGAAGAACTCACCCGTCAGATTCAAAATATTTTGGTGAGTTTTAATTTACTAGACCCCCCAGTTGATGGCATTTATGGCCCCAAGTCTAATGCGGCTATGCACCGTTTTCAAACCTTGTTAGAATGTCAGGAAAGTGGTTTTTTAGGAACTATCACAGCCCAAAAATTACTGACGACGAAACCAGAGGATATTCGCACAGATATACCCATCCTGAAAATCACTAGGGATACAATTCTCAAGCTGAGACCCGTTGATTCTGCTCAATTAAATGAATCGGAAAAACAAGGTGCTAAAGCTGGGCAAGAATTTCAGTTATTAGCCTTTGAACCAGACCGAAATCACATCAGAGTTGCTCTCAGAAGTGAAACTTTTAAACAGCATTCAATCTGGTATATTTTTGATAAACACGGGGAAATATATCAGGGGAAAAAGTTAGTTTATCCCAAGTTATTACCAGCGGAAGTGAGATTGCGGAACTTTCCCTATTTTTCTCAACTCGATAACTGGTTTAATCCTACGGGATCATGTAATGTTACCTCGATCGCTATGTGTCTGAGCTATTATGGGGCTCGTCGTCGGGTTAGTTATGGTCAATTTGAGGATGAGTTATATGAATATGCTCTCAATAAGGGCTATAGCCGCCACAGTCCCCAAGATTTAGCCAAAATTGTCCGAGAGTATGGCTGTAAAGACTACTTCACGACTAACGCGACTATTGATGATGTAAAAGAATGGTTGGCGGAAGGAAAACCTACCGTAATCCATGGTTATTTTACCTCCTTTGGTCACATCATGCCAGTAGTAGGTTATAATAGCTCTGGGTTCATAGTTCACGACCCCTATGGCGAATGGTTCTCTAGTGGATATCGTACTGATTTGAGTGGAGCATATCTGACCTATTCTTACTCTTTAATCCGGCGACTGTGCCTCCCGGATGGCAATTTTTGGGTTCACTTTATCGCCCCATAATTCTAGGGATGATTGAGGCACAAAACTATAACCAGAAATTCCGGTTTTCTGTGCCTCGGTCTTCACGACTACCAAATGGGTCCACCAGAAGGGGGATTATTTCCTGGGGTGGCGGGAGTAGATGGGGTGGCGGGAGTCGATGTGCCTTCTACTGGGGTGGCTTCCAGAAAATTGTTAAAGTCAATATACACGCCGCTGTCGTCTTCGCTTTCAAATAGGGGACTACTGGCTCCGGCGCGCACATTAAAAAGCTGTTGTACAGTAGTCACAGGGTCTGAGCCGGGTTTGAGAGTGAATAAAACACGATCGCCTGAACAGGGAATGGCATTGTCACTAGCCACACATACGACATTTTGGCGATTAACTATGCCGTGGGTAATGTAATTTAACCAACCCAAACTGTAAAAGTTTTGGAACCGCGCGGAAACTTCCCGACAGCGTTGTTCAGAGGTATAGCCGGAACTACTGAAATAGTCCGAATACCATTTAATCACAGGAACCCGTCCTCTGGGTGTGACTGCATAGGTGGTAGGTAAACCGTCTGGCCCTTGTTCACAGATAAACTGAGTTCGGGAAACGGTGGGAGGGTTCACCATAGCCTGGTTAGAGGAATTATCATTAGTTGGTATCGGCTGAGTTGTTTCCTGGGGGGGGTTTGTGCTTTGGATTCCTAGGGGAATGAGTCCGGGGGGTAACAAAACTCGATCAATCACAACAATTACACTATCATTAGGACCGGGAATTGGTAACTGATCAGCGTTAGCCTCGTTAAGCATTAGTTTTTGGTCTCTGGGGTTGCCACTAATGCGAACAGTGTTCCCTTGCCGAGTCGTGATTTCCCCGGATTCTACCTGCTGCTGGGTGATGCGACCAGCGACAACGTGATAGTTTAAAATCTCTCGCAGCATTCCCTGATTTTCTGGCCGGAAAAGGCGATCGCGAATTTCACGAGGCAGATTAGCAAAAGCTGCGTCTGTTGGTGCTAAAATGGTGTAAGTTTCCCCCTGGAGTTGTTGGCTCAAACCGGTGTCTTGTAAGGCTTTCCCCAGTGTCCTCAATCGGTCCTGTTTACCTATAACCTCTGCTAACCCTAAATCGTCTTCTGACTCGTAGTAGGAAGACATGGGGTTAAAAAAGCTATAGTAGGGATAATACTGAGCTAGACTCGGTGCGACACTGTGCAGAGCCAGAATGCCTAACGCTGCTGTGCCTACAGACCAATGTTTAAGACTGATAATATTCATAGTTTTTCTCCTAATGCTGCTGAAATAGATAGAAAGGTCGAGGCTATCACTACTGACGACCTCACCAGGGGGATATCATTTAACCTAGCGTGATTATCTATTTCCATACGACTGTACGACCCCTGACGCATGATCGCCGCCTCTGTGTTCCATTGTGGCACATTCCATTAACTGCTATTCTACCCAACTAAATCACTAAATAGGTAATCTCACTCATATTTTCTGAATCAGTGGGGGATTTACCAGTGGCGATCGCTTTTTGGCACTTGACAAAAATGGCAAAATGTGCATTATTTATCCATGGTAGCGAATTGTTGATTTTTGTCTGGGGTCAGCATCAAAGTTCTAAAAAGAGAGTATACAATGGTAAGTGTACAGTCAATAGCCGATTCAGAGTGAGAGGATAACAAAAATGCCGACAATTAATTTGGCATGGGAAGAGTTAATGATCCAGGCAGATGGGCGTTATCTAAGCGACGCAGAACTCAAGCCCTTTCAGCAATATATTCAAACCCTCCCGGCACGGACAAAAACCTATGAAATTATGCGGGCGAAATCCCCCGAACTGATCAAGATTGCCTTGAAAAAGTTTATGCTGATTCACCCGGAAGTAATGCAGCAACACTCGAAGCGCTGTATTTACGATATGAACATGGCGATCTGCTTAATGTCGGTGGCTATGTTACGGGATGACCCCCGCTATTTTCGGGAGTCGTTGATGTTGTGGTTAGCTAATATTCTGTCTGCCTACCAGAGAAACGTCGCCTGCTTAAAAGCCTATCACTGCTTGGAAGAAACCATGCAGGAGAAACTTCCCAGCGTTTGCAATCAACTGCTTAAACCTTACATGGATATCATTATGGAAGTCTTAGACATTCCACCTAAGTTGATGGCAACAGTACAACGGGGCGCAGCCAGCTCTAAAGGTTAATTAGTTAGTGTTTTTTGGATGTGATTTTTGGATGCGATTAAAGCATAATAGGAGCGGAAAGTATGCCCTTACATGAAACCATCACCACTACCCATGATGCGTCCGTTGAAGAGCGCACATTTGTGCTGAGTAAAATCTATCAGCAAGTCTTAGAACGTCAGCCCTATGATTCGGAACGTAAGCAATTATGGGATTTAGAAAGGGACTTCAAAAAAGGGAAACTAGGAATCCGCCACTTCCTGAAAAGTTTAGTAGTGCGACCGGTTTATTTAGAACATTTCTATGAGAATAGTTCTAACCTCAAGTTTATCGAAAATGCCTGTAAGCATTTTTTAGGGCGCACACCCCACGGAGATGAGGAAATACACCATTGGGATAACATTCTGCTGCGACATGGTGTAGGGGCACTGGTTTCGGATATGGTGGACTCAGAGGAGTATCGTAAATGCTTCGGCTATTTTACGGTTCCCTACTGGCGTGAACAGGCTTTGTATCAGTCCGCGACTGAATATTTAGAAAATGAGCGCCTCGCACATGAACACCCCGGACAGCGCGGCTGGGGTATTCCGAATCACTATCAACAAAAGCTACATCTGAACTCTGATAGTGAGGGTCAGGGGGCTCCAACTGAAGAAACACCGCCAGAGGAGTTACAACCATCTCCGACGGTGGTGGTGGGGACGATGACGGAAACTGAGGCGGAAAAAATTATGGAGTGCATCCAGGAAATTTCTAAAATCCTGTTTGAAAACCGCATTCCCGAACAGCGAATATCTCGCAAACGCATAGAAAATGGGATTCGACAACAGGTGTTGGAGTTTATGACTCCAGAAGATGCCGTTTTACTGGGTGATTAGTTATGGTGGTCTGGTGCGTCAGATGACGCACCGAGGGGAACCCCTGTTAACTGATTTCGACATTAGCCGCGCTTAAATTAGCGCCTGGTGGGTCAGTATCGATGATAGGATTACGGGCTTTAATCAAAGCGATCGCCCGATTGACGCTCTCAGGTAAAATCACCACCAGAGACTCCTTGGGAGCCTGTTCTAAAGCCATATTAATGGCATCGGTCTCATTAAGGACAGTCTCATACTTAACCCGAGGATCGCGAACAGGTGACAGAACCTCCTCAATTCCCTGAGTAATCAGAACCGCCACATCTCCCGGAGGTCGTCCTCGCGTATCATCATCTTCCTTCACGATAATCCGGTCAAACATCTTAGCGGACAATTTACCCAGAGTCACAAAATCCTCATCACGGCGATCGCCTGGACCTCCTACCACCCCAATCCGAGGCCCCGGCCAATTATTGACAAACCCAGACAAGGCTTCATAACTAGCGGGATTATGGGCATAATCGATCAAAGCATGATAACTGCCCATATTAAACAGATTCATGCGTCCGGGAGTTTGGTCAGCCGAAGCAATGAAAGTAGCCAAAGCGGTGCGAATATGCTCAATTTTCACCCCTTGAGCAAAAGCGGCGACACAAGCTGCCAAAGCATTAGCAATCATAAACGGAGCCATACCCCCCATAGTCAGGGGAACATTAACCGCCTGTTCAATCCGCAGAGTCCAATCACCCTTGAGAATTGACAGATAGCCATTTTCATAGACCGCCGCCAATCCTCCGGCTTCCGTATGGCGCACAATAATCTCATTATCGGGATTCATGGAGAAATAAGCCACTTGAGCTTTCACCCGTGCGGACATGGCAGCCACTAGGGGGTCATCAGCATTAAGGATAGCATAACCGCGATCGCTGACGGCCTCAGCCACCACACTTTTAACCTTAGCCATTTGTTCAATGGTATCGATATCTCCCAAACCCAGGTGATCAGCCGCCACATTAAGGACGACACCGATATCACAGGTATCAAAACCCAGACCCGATCGCAAAATTCCCCCCCGCGCACATTCAAGGACTGCGACTTCTACGGTGGGGTCACAGAGGATCAGGTGAGCGCTTTGGGGTCCTGTATTATCCCCTGGTTCGGCCATATAATCGCCGATATAAGTGCCATCGGTGGTAGTATAACCAACCACCTTTCCTGTCTGCTTCATAATGTGGGCTAACAGGCGAGTGGTGGTAGTTTTGCCATTAGTGCCGGTGACCGACAGAATGGGAATCCGACTAGGGGTAGACCCTGGGAATAGCATATCCATCACCGCCCCGGCGACATTACGGGGTAGGCCTTCACTGGGGGCGACGTGCATTCTAAATCCTGGGGCGGCGTTAACTTCCACAATCACGCCATCCACCTCCCGCAGGGGTTTAGAAATATCTGGGGTAACTACATCAATTCCGGCCACATCTAGGCCAATAATTTTGGCAACCCGAGCAAATAGCCAGATATTTTCTGGGTGGACTTCATCAGTGCGATCGATAGCACTGCCCCCCGTACTGAGGTTAGCCGTAGCCCGCAAAAAGCAAACTTCCCCCTTTGGTAGGACGGAATCGATAGTATATCCGGCTTCCTCAATCATAGAAAGCACCGTTTGATCAACCACAATTCGGGTCAGGACGTTATCATGTCCATCTCCCCGGCGAGGGTCTTTGTTCGTTTCCTCGATTAATTCCTCAATGGTGGATTTACCATTACCAACCACATGGGCGGGGACCCTTTCCGACACTGCTACCACCCGACCATTGACGACTAAAACCCGATGATCTCGACCTTTGTAGAATCGCTCAATAATCACACTACGGGTTTTTGAGGCTTCACTGGCTGCATCATAGGCCGCCTGAGCCGTTTCCCAACGAGTCACATCTAGGGTAATACCTCGGCCGTGGTTGCCATCTAGGGGTTTAATGGCAATAGGATAGCCCCCCACATCTTCGATCCCATCAGTGAGGTCTTCAAAGTAACGAATTACCGTCCCCCGTGGTACAGGAATCCCCCCATCCCGCAGCACTTGTTTAGTGCCTTCCTTATCGCAGGCCAGTTCCACCCCCAAAATACCAGTGCTACTGGTGAGGGTAGCTTGAATGCGCTTTTGATTGACACCATAACCAAACTGGATCATAAACCGGGCGTTTAGTTGCATCCAAGGGATATGGCGAAATTCAGCCTCTTTGATGATCGCTTCTGTACTCGGACCGAGGGCAGCTTGGGCTTTTAATTCCTTGAGGTCTTCGATATCCTGAGTTAGTTCTTCAGCCGGATAAGTGCCAGTTTCGGCAATACTCTGACACAGACGCACCGCCGCCCGCCCTGCATATCGGCCCGCCTGTTCATTTTCGTACTCATAGACCACCTGAAACACTCCCGGAGTCGAGGTTTCCCGCGTCCGACCAAACCCCACAGGCATTCCCGCTAGTTGTTGAAGTTCCAGGGCCACGTGCTCTATAATATGACCCATTAATGTTCCCCGTTCCACCCGACTGGAAAGCCACCCCGCACTCCCGGAGAACAACAATGCTCTACTAAACTAGGCAAAACGGAAGTTAAACCTTGATAAAATCCGGGAATATCTGAGGAGTAGCGTTCTGATAATTCTTCTAGGTCAAGACGCATTACGATCAGCTTGTGTCGTCTGATACTCCAGTAGTTAGGACCTCTGAGAGTTAGGATTCTAAGAATTTTCATATCTGTCTCGGTGGGTGATCCAGGAATTATTTTGGTGACAAGTCTCTGTGTTATTCAATGTCAAACTTCAAAGACCTCAAAACTGTTCGCATTGAACAGTTTTGCGACCTGAATATGATACAGCAATCCGAACTATAAGCTGGCTGCTGCTGGGAAGGCGGTGTGGGTTCGCATATTATAACTGTCACCGTGGCAGAGAATATTGACCCGCAAGTTAAATAAGCTCAGTGGGTCCGTAGCCCCCGCCTGGGCTACATTGGTATAGGATAGATCTTTAGCATCTATTATGGTCACGGTTCCCTTACCAATTACCCGCACTCGCCCTTCTCCTTCAAACATGGCGCAGGTGTCTTCATCAATGCCAATCCCCATTTTCTCGGGATGGGCGGCGATCGCACTAATTAGACGAGAGAAGCGGTTGCGATTATGAAAATGTTGGTCTACGATCAAATCCGGTAGAATGTCCAGCCCGGTAGCCATATCCACTAGCGATCGATTAGGAGATTCCCCACTACCACCCCCAGCGATCATGTGATGGCTCATCACCGCCGCCCCGGCACTGGTTCCCGCCAGGGCTATTTTACCCGCCCTAGCTGCCACCCGAATTTTCTCCATTAGGGGCGTATCTGCCAACAAACTGTACAGCCTTAACTGATCTCCTCCTGTCATGAACACCCCTGTACAATTTTCCAAATAATCGTGCCATTGTGGATCTTCACAGTGATGTCGCTCCCGAATATCAAATACTTTCAGAGTCTTTGCTCCCATAGTCTCAAAAATTTTCTGGTAGCGTTCCCCTTGAATACTCGGTTCTCTGGAGGCTGAGGGAATAATTGCCAGTTGGGCATTTTCCCCCCCAGCACGACTGAAAAAGGTTTGCAGAATCTCACGTCCATGAACCTTATCTTCGGCTCCTCCAATGACTAAAATTGAGGTTTGAGTTTTTTGATTAATCATCTGTTCAAGGGCTTGAGATGTCAACTGCTGCATATTGTTCTCCTCATGATAGGCATGAATTCAACTTAGCGGGCTTCTTTGGCGGACTCCAGATTCTGCACCACCACCCTTTTCCGGGTCTGCTTTTACTTCACTGCCTTCTGACATAAATTTGGCATAAAAGGGGACAGCAAAACTTTGTCTCTTGTGAAGTTGCCCTCCTCGGTTGTAGGTGAGTGACACTAACTATCGCCCTAACCAGAGGATATTTACCCAATTTGACAACGAATCTGGCTAGTTTCCCAATGGGTTATGGTTCTTTCTCGATTCATCCCCCATCACCTGCCCTGATTCCCCCGTCTCTTGAGTTAGAGATGCTCGAATTTAACATTTGCTTAATAGCCAATTTAACTTAAATCCTGCCAGGGAACCCGGATAAATTTGGACTTGAAGGTGATCACACCAGATTCTATTTGCTTGGCAGACCCTCGGTTAATCTCCTTTTGCCGGAAATGCACACAAATGCTGCCACGAAAAATTACCAAATTAGCGGAAATATTAGCATTTTAGTATATTTTGATACGGATTTAAACAATTCTTTAGACTAAGGATATGCCCTCACCCCTAACCGAGTCGCTAGAGTCAGAGACCCACCGGACTTTCCCAGATTTTCGGGATGGAGGGTGCTACACCCAGCCCTCCTGCCCGATTGTATAACAAGGAGTTCACGGATCACATCTGTTTTTGTCCTTTTGGTTCCTTGGCACTAAGGCTCAAGTTGTCTAATTGCTGTGACTAAAAGTCTCACTTGCCCATCTTTTTCAGCCATAGTCTGTACCAATTTGCTACAATGATTCTATCCGCTAACTACGCGCGACCGATTGAGAGTTAAAGTTAGGCATTGCCGGGACCTCTCAACTCCGGGAACGGTTTGCACAAGTCAGCCGTGAGACACACGGTAAAGCTGCCTGTCGAGGTATCTGAACGGGGCAACACTGTTGGGAGATACATATCGCTTGTACCAACAACTGCTAGGGAAGACCCATGAAGCAGGAAACTCTCAGGAGCGATTCTGGGAACCAGGTACTAACCCTAGCGGGTCGGTGCCTGGAATATGTCACCAGTCACTGGCTTGGTTTGAGGTTCCGTGCGATTTGACATTATTACCCTATTCCCTGAATTTTTCTCTAGCCCTCTACAGTCAGGACTTCTAGCTAAAGCAATAGCTCGCCAGATCGCGGCGGTCTACTGCACTAATCCTAGGGATTTTGCCCTGGACAAGCACCGAAGAGTCGATGATGAACCATACGGCGGCGGGGTGGGAATGGTCTTGAAACCTGAGCCGATTTTTGCGGCGGTTGAGTCCCTTCCCTCTCTTCCCAGACGAGAGGTGATTATGTTGACCCCCCAGGGCGAAACTATGCAACAGGGACTATTTCGCGATTTGGCTACTGGTTATGACCAACTTGTGTTGATTTGTGGACACTACGAAGGCATCGATGAGCGGGTTATGCACCTGGTGACTCGGGAGGTGTCTTTGGGTGATTTCGTCCTAACTGGGGGCGAAATTCCAGCCCTGGCTTTGATTAATGGTGTGGTGCGACTGCGACCGGGTACTGTGGGTAAGGTTGAATCCCTCAAGGCGGAGAGTTTTGAGGATGGACTACTAGACTATCCCCACTATACCCGCCCGGCTCAGTTTCGGGGAATGCGTGTCCCTGATGTTTTGCTCTCTGGTAATCATGCTGATATTCAACAATGGCGACGAGAACAACAACTTCAACGCACCCAACAGCGCCGTCCTGACCTGTTATCGGATCTGGAACTTCCTAAGCCGGAAAATTGAACTGACAAAACCCCTAACCCCCTCTTAACGGCGATCGCAACTATCTGTGAAATCCCATGAATCACTCACCTGAGCAATATATTACCGCCATCGATCGCGCTTTGAGTCAGGATAATTTCCATCAAGCCGCAGATTTAGCTGGCGAAGCGTTTAAGTCTTATCCTAACTCTGACAAAATTAAACGATATATGCAGGTTTTTGGACCGAAAACCTTGGAGTTTCACCGCTTACCACCTAACCCTGAGATGTCTTTGAATTTTAACTGGGTTGTCCAAAACCGCCAGGACTACCGAGGTAGATGGGTAGCCCTAAAAGGCGGGAATTTGGTGAGTGATGCAGCCTCCCTAGATGAGTTAAAACAACAACTGGGCGATCGCGTTAATTTTTTGTTCTGTACGGTGGTCTACTGACGGGGTTGATCTATCCTAAGACCAGTAATTCGGGTTTAGCAATCATCACTAATCCAAAGAATACCATAAAGGCTCCCGCAAATAGTTTCAGTAATCGCCCTTTTTCTTCCGTGAGCCGATAGGATGAAAAAGAGTAGATAAAACTGATCAGAATCCCTAAGAGCGGCAGAATATAGACTACACTATAAAAGGCAGTCCACACACTATAACACAGTAAAGCATTGGTCTGACAATAGTTGACTAGGGTGGCCATATATACAGTGGGTAAAATCGCTGTACATCCTAACTCTACTAGGTTGACGAAAATTGCTAATAAAACTGTAGCAAATAAGGCGGCGGCAAATTTGCGGCGATCGCTTTTAGCTGATTGTAATTGGTTGACGATGTTTCGGGCTTTTTTGGTAATCTCAATTTGCTGGTCTTTGGATAAAGACAGAGACACAGATTTTTTGAACCAAAAGAAGTCCTTGATGTTAATTAAGCCAGCAATGGTGATCACTGTACCCAATATAATCATCACTATTTGACCATATCTATCTATGAAAATTGAGCCCACTAATACCATGGCCATGATAAACACAAAATACATGACCCCTGATGTCACTACAAAGGTGGAACCCACTATCGCCATATCTCGCCTACTTTTGGTATAGGTTAGCAGCGATAATAGGATAATTAACACTGTAAAAGCACAGGGATTAAACCCGTCGGCTAAGGCGATGATAAATACAAATAGGGGGAAGGGTAAAGCCGCCGCAAATCCTCTAATTACTGCATCTGGGGTAAATGCGATCGCTAAAAATAGACTAACCATAATTACACCTGTTAGTCCCCCCAACCATAATCGCTTCGTTTCGACTGGTTTATCTTTAATGCTGAAAATTGGGTAGGTGACTACATAAGCTAGGGGTAAAAATGATAAAACCCAGACAGGTATACCTTGTGGTGAAGGTGGTGGAGTCTGTGTAGCTTGTGGAGTGGGTGTAGGTTCCACATTAACCGTTTGACCGGGAATGATAATAGCAGTTGCTAACTCGGCTTCAATAGCATTAATAATTTGGTTCTGATAGCCTATATAAGCCTGATAGGATGGGATAAATTCTAACTCTCCTGGGTCTGGGGAGAAACCGATAAAGGATTTATCACCAATTATCGTTCGGGGAACTGCGCGACTACTCAGGTTATTTTCCTCAAGAAATCCTTGGAATTTTTCCGGCTGTTTGTCAACATCAACCATAGTTAGAGTGACATTATCATTAGCTTCTTCTAGGGGAAGTAAAAAGGCTTTTTGTTGACGACAATAGGGACAGTTTTCGCTGGTAAAAAATAACACATCTACGGAAGTCACATCATTAGCAGATATGGCTCCGGCTGTTACGGTTAGTATTCCCAGTAATAGGGAAAAACAGAATATGATAGTTTGACGCAACCAGGTTTTCTTCAACATAAGACTTAGCCTGTTAATTGATGAATGCTTCAAATGGCGATCGCTCCTCAAGTGGCCGACACTTCAACCAAAATTGTGGCTCCCCCTAGACGATTATGGTAAAATCGGTTATGCTTACAAGTTAGGGGTAGTTAGCCTACTACCAGCGGTAGCATCACCAAGCCAAAGCATCTACTAAGAACTTGACGAAAATTTGCACTGACTGGTTCTCTGCATTTACTATAACTTGATTTACTGTTAAAATGCCAAATTTTAACCTTTCTTAACCTTGTCGCCATTCTCCATATCATCAGACCAGCGATAATTCAGTTATAAAAAAGGAAGCAATATGAAACCCATGCGATCGACTGATAGTGATTATCAATATTTTTGTGTGCGTCTCCAGCCCTTACTAGAAATTGCCTACGAACCCGCCACAATCCCGAGTATTTTAGACCGTTTATTTGCTGTGATTGGCGACAATTTATATATACCAAACGGCAATGAAAACCCCAATAAATGGAGAGAAAACAACGTTACGTTAATCACCTATGGCGATAGTATTTGTAGCCGGGATACTGACCAAAAACCCCTAGAAGTTTTGGCAAAATTTTTAGGAGAACACCTGCAAGATACCATCACCGGGGTGCATATTTTACCCTTTTTTCCCTATACCTCAGATGATGGATTTGCCGTCAGTGACTATTTAAGCGTTAATCAGGAACTCGGAGACTGGGAAGATATCAAAACCATTGCTAGTCAATTTAACTTAATGGTAGACGTAGTGCTTAATCATGTTTCCAGTAAGCACCAATGGTTCCAACAATTCCAAGCCGGAGAAAAACCAGGCTCTGATTATTTTATAGTGGTTGAACCCGAAACCGACCTATCAGAAGTTGTCAGACCCCGCAACAGTCCCGTATTAGTCAAAGTAGAAACTGTCCATGGAGAAAAGCACGTTTGGGCAACTTTTAGCGAAGATCAGATTGATGTTAATTTTGCCAATCATGATGTCTTAATTGAGTTTTTGAAAATCATCAGATTTTATATAGTGAATGCCAAAGCCAGATATATTCGCCTAGATGCTGTGGGTTTTATGTGGAAAGAAATCGGCACATCTTGCATTCATTTACCCCAAACCCATGCCATTATTAAACTACTGCGGGAACTGGTAAATATGATAGATCCAGAAGTAGCTTTAATTACCGAAACTAACGTACCAAACCGGGAAAATCTCAGCTATTTTGGCAATCGAAATGAGGCGCACATGATTTATAACTTTAGCTTGCCGCCACTGTTGTTAAATGCGATGCTTCAGGGTAAATCAGACCATCTCAAAACCTGGATGATGAGTATGCCACCCGCCCCCCTAGGCTGTGCTTACTTTAATTTTACGGCTTCCCATGATGGCATTGGTTTACGTCCGGCTGAGGGTTTACTTTCCGATGATGAATATCAAAGCCTGTTAACCACTATGGAGAAAT
Organism: Arthrospira sp. PCC 8006; assembly: GCF_046480465.1. Classification (NCBI taxonomy): domain Bacteria; kingdom Bacillati; phylum Cyanobacteriota; class Cyanophyceae; order Oscillatoriales; family Microcoleaceae; genus Arthrospira; species Arthrospira sp. PCC 8006. The sequence goes on along the minus strand of NZ_PKGG01000067.1, from coordinate 3,053 downwards.
TAGGCGGTAAAATTAGCATGAGGAAAAAGCCAGATGGTAGTGAGAGTCCCTATGAAATTAATATTTCCTTATTTGATGCCATGAAAGGCACAGTTAAAGGAGAAGATACCTGGCAAATTCAACGCTTTATTTGTTCCCAAACTCTGATGATGTCTTTAGAGGGAATTCCGGCATTTTATATTCATAGTTTATTGGCTACTCCCAATGATTATGAAAGGTTAAAAGAGACGGGAATGAATCGGTCAATTAATCGCTATAAGTGGCAGATTGAGGATTTACAAAAGGATTTAGAGAACCCCCATTCTCCTCGATCGCTTGTATTCCGTGAAATGTGTCGGCGCATTAAAATCCGTCGCCAACAGGGTGCTTTTCATCCTAACGCCACTCAATACACCCTACAATTAAAGCGATCGCTATTTGGGTTTTGGCGACAAAGTATGACCAGAGACCAAAGCATTTTCTGTATCTTTAATCTGACCGATAAACCCCAACAACTCAATTTAAGAGATGTCAACCTGATCTGTATAGATCCTTGGTTAGATTTAATCAGTGGGGAAATGATTACCGATATTTACTCCAAGTACATCTTACAACCCTATCAAGCCGTGTGGATTACCAACAAATTCTAGTACAGCATGATCAGACTCAGAGCGATCGCTAAGAATTTTTAGAGTTAACCGTGCAATCTGTGATAACCTAGCAAAACCTAGCTAAAACCCGCCTAAGTTCAATTCACCCTTGATATGGAACAATTTTTAAACCTAATTCCAGAGAGTCCAATAGTCCCATTTACAATTCTGATCCTAGTCAGTTTAACCATTCCTCCCATTTTCGAGCGTCTTCGACTCCCCGGTTTGGTGGGTTTATTATTTGCGGGAGTAGTATTAGGACCCAACGGAATGCAAGTTTTGTCTCCTGACTCCGAAATTATGAAATTACTTTCGGATATCGGCAAAATTTACCTAATGTTTGTGGCGGGTTTAGAAATTGACCTAGAAGAATTTAGGCGCAAACGAAATAGATCCCTATCCTTTGGTCTGATGACCTTTGCTTTCCCTTTAACCGTAGGAACCGCAATTGGTTTATCAGTTGGCTATGGTATAAACACATCAATTTTAATGGGTTCTCTACTAGCTTCCCATACCTTATTAGGTTATCCCATTGTAGCACGATTAGGAGTAGTTGCCAATGAATCAGTAGTCGTCACTATTGGAGCCACTATTTTTACTGATATTGCCGCTTTATTGGTGCTGGCTATTTGTATTTCCATTCATGGGGGAGATTTTTCCGCTACTTCCATAATTATACAATTAGCAGCCCTAGGAATTTATGCTGCTATTGTCCTGTTTGGTTTAGATTGGGCTGGAAAGGAATACTTTAGGCGTACAGGAAATGAAGAAAGTAATCAGTTTCTGTTTGTCATGCTGGCAGTTTTTTTGGTCTCGGTAGGCTCACAAATTATCAATGTTGATCAAATTGTCGGTGCATTTTTAGCAGGCTTGGCGGTTAATGATGTGATCGGTCATAGTCCGGTAGAGGAAAAAGTGGAGTTTGTAGGTAGTACCCTATTTATTCCCTTTTTCTTTGTGGGGATGGGATTACTCATTGATGTTCCGGCTTTTATTCAAAGTTTAACAACTGGTATTGGCTTAACTTTAGCTATTGTTTTAGGCTTACTAGGTAGTAAGTTAATGGCTGCTACTGGGATGAAATTACTGTTTCGTTATAACTGGAACGAAACAATGACTATGTGGGCTTTATCTGTTCCCCAGGTGGCTGCTACCCTCGCCGCCGCCTTAGCCGCTGAACGGGTAGGGTTGATATCTGAGCAAGTCTTTAATACGGTGATTGTGCTAATGTTGGTCACTTCAGTTTTGGGACCAATATTAACCGCTCGTTTTGGGAGTCGATTATCTATCCCCAAACCTAATTTACAAGCACCCAAAGAGGCTTGGATACCTGAAAAACATTCAGAAATAGGCTTAGAAAATCCCTGGAATCAATTTACAGTTGTCGTGGCTGTATCTAACCCTATGTCGGTGCGGTATTTAGTGGAAATGGCGGGTTTATTGGCGCGTCACGAGTCGGGTTTAGTGGTTCCCATCACGATTACCCAAGCTCATGTACAAATGGATGAACCTCAGTTAGATGTTACCTTGCGTCAAAGCGATCGCCTCTTAGAAAAAGCCGCAGAAGTGGCTAAGGAGTTTGGTGTCAAAACTGAAACTAGACTCCGTATCGATGACGATATTGCTGAAGGAATTAGCCGCACCGCTAGGGAATTTGACGCGAGTTTAATTGTGATTGGTTGGAATTCTAACACTAGCCTACGAGCCAGACTTTTAGGTAACTTAATTGATAATGTATTTTGGTCTTCCCATTGTCCGGTGGCTGTCTTAAAGCTATTGGAAGCACCTATTGACATCCATCGGATTTTGGTTCCGGTTAAAAATATTACCCCCCAAGCGATTAGAACTATTCGATTTGCTCAACTGTTTGCTGATAGTAACCAAGCTGAGGTAATGTTATTGCAAGTTTGCGATCGCCGCACTTCTAGGGAACAGGTGAATGAGTTGGAGTCGGAATTATCCACAATTCTAGCATCAGGACCCCAGGTCAAATCTGATATTCAGGTCTTAGTCCATGACAATGTATCTGATGCACTTCTCAAAGCCTCTCAATCCTTTGATTTAGTCGTATTGCGATCGATGCGTCGTCGCACCGCTGGGGGTCTGGCTGTAAGCGATGTCACTACGGAAATGATTAAGAGTTTGACCTGTTCCTTTATCCTATTTGGTGAACCACACTCTTGATTTTTGGCGAGGAACCTGCTACAATGACTCTCAGGTTTGCGAGACGTTCAGGTATGAAATAAGGTTGAGATGCCTAAAATAACTACTTGGTAGCGACTTCAACCCCTGGGTTGGATATAAGGAGCGCACTCCTGACCATCCCTATAACTGTTTATATGTCCCGACGCTTAGGGAAATCTAAGCAAGGCAGGGAACTCAAGGTCCTAAGCGAACTGAAAAATCACAGAGCAGAGGGTAACG
>NZ_PKGG01000572.1:0-419 GCF_046480465.1 Arthrospira sp. PCC 8006 | reverse complement strand
AAGGTCGATGGTCAGCAGAAACTCGACCCCGCCTCACTTGGGGGACTCATTGACATGATTGGTAGTGTCAATTTGGCTCAGTCTCCCAAAGTATCGAACGAGCAACTGGAGTTAGAGATAGACCCGGTTGAGCCTAGAACCGAACCCCGGCAGGCTGACCTATTGGGGCAGGTATATGAATATTTCCTAGGTCAGTTTGCCCTAGCTGAAGGGAAGAAGGGCGGCCAGTTCTACACGCCAGAAGCGGTGGTGCGGGTGCTAGTGGAGATGCTGGAACCGTACCAGGGGCGAGTGTTTGACCCATGTTGTGGTTCTGGGGGAATGTTTGTTCAGAGCGAGAAGTTTGTCAGTCACCACCAGGGGCGACTAGATGACATCTCTATTTACGGCCAAGAGAGCAATGAGACGACTTATAAACT
>NZ_PKGG01000582.1:0-402 GCF_046480465.1 Arthrospira sp. PCC 8006 | reverse complement strand
GTGCACGTCTCGCAACTCAAAGCCGAGCGCGCCAATCACCCCAACGACGTCGTCAAGGAAGGGGACCTCGTATGGGTGAAGCTGATGGGCTTTGATGATCGCGGGAAGGTGAAACTTTCCATGAAGGTCGTGAACCAGGATAGCGGCGAGGAAATCGCCGGGGATGACGCGGCCTAAGCGTCTCTCTCAAGCCTGAAAAGAAAAACCCCGGACGGTGACGTCCGGGGTTTTTTTGTGGCCGGTGGGGGCAGGGCTAGCGACCCGCCATCATCGCATCGCGAAGGCCGCGGAACTCATTGCCTTCATACCAGTTCGGCCATTCATCGCTGTCCGCCAGACGCCGGGCAACGGCGTAGAGCAGGCGGATATCTTCTTCCATGCCGGAGAGATCCCAGTCGGGAT
>NZ_PKGG01000157.1:0-12674 GCF_046480465.1 Arthrospira sp. PCC 8006 | reverse complement strand
ACACCATCCATCTTTAAAGTGATTCGCAGACCTCCCATTTCTCGTAGACAACTGCACTTGATGGTTCCGGCCAAAGGTGGGGTGCGTCGTAAATATGGCGGTACCACCACACGGCATGGGGTCAGGAAGGGCGACATTGTGCGTGCTGAAATGGCAGGTCGGGTTGTCGTCGGCTGGGTGAGTGGTGACACTCACAGACAGGTTTCTGTCAGCGATATCAACTGGAAGCGGTTGGGTCAATTCACCGCTTCTAAGGTCTCTTTGATTGCGCTTAGTACAAACTTGGTGGTTTCGGGGGCATTGAACCCCACTCAACCACCGCTCCTATCCCTCCCCCACCTGCTACGCGAGGATGGGCGTTTCTCGGAGAATTTTTGATGAACAGGAAAATATATCTCGCCACGCAGCGGTAGATGAAGGATGCTGCGAGGATATGGAACGAAAATATGGGTGGAATCTTGTGCGAATTGAGGTAACCTCAGATCCTATCCTTGAGGTTGATTGCGTATTTCTGGGGAAAACGGAGTTTCCTCGGCCCTATAATGAAACTGATAAGGAGGAAGATTGATGCGAAAATACATCATTTTTCGGGCTGATAAGGGTGAACCTGGTTGGAAAGAACGTAAACTCCAACATACCCAGGGTTTAACTAGAATTTTGGCTGAACATTTCGACTCTTCTGATCAACCTATTCCTGAGTTGGGATATCGACCGAGGGAGTTTATTCGTATTGATGGGTTGCATAATCCCACTGAACATGGCTACAGCACCCATTATCGCCAGGGTGACTGGGAAGTAACTAGGGTAGAAAGTTACTCTCCTGATGTGTCTATGGCTGAGTTTGATATGATCGTGATTTGCTTTTGCAAATATAGCCCTGTTAATGGTCCTGTGCAACCTATGCCAGAGCGTCGAGTGTCTGTAGATGGGTTCGCTGGGGATGAGAAGCGGTTGGAGCAATGGCACGAGTCCCAAAAGAAACCGACTGAGGTTTAGTTGGTCCCCGGTTTGCTTATTTGACTAGCCAGATTCGCCACGACAACAGAACCGCCAGCAGGGAAGAGGGGAATAGAACCGCGAAAAGAGCGATCGCATTGGTTTGGGGAATGGCGAAATTTGGCCCGCCATATTTGATCAGTAAGGATAGCCCTAGGGATAGGATCAGGATTTTGGCCACCAATAACAGTTTGTTGTCCATTTATATATAGGATGCGATGGGATGCGATCGCCTATATTTTACCAATTGGTGGCCGCCTTAACCCCCTAAGCCCTATGTCTGACACCCAGTCACCCCAACCGCCTTAGTCGGTATTCCCCACTGGGTGGGCGATACACGATTTCCCGGAAAAATTGAAAAAAAATTTTGTGGCAGGTGATATGATTTGCGATCGAGGTGGGTAAGTTAGAACTACAGAAAACAAATAACCTCATTTCACCCCGAGGAGAACGAATTATGAAGACTGAACTTAAAGCCAAATTCCTGCAACATATCTCTCAGAAAAAAAGAGACGGTGGTTTCACCTTAATCGAACTGTTAGTTGTAATTATCATTATCGGTATTTTGTCGGCGATCGCTCTGCCTTCCTTCTTAAACCAAGCTAACAAAGCCAGGGAGTCCGAAGCTAAAACATACGTTGGTTCAATCAACCGGGCTCAACAAGCGCGTTTGATGGAAACTGGCGACTTTACTACCTCAATAACTCAACTGGGTCTGGGTGTCAGCAGCGCAACAGCAAACTACACTTATAATCTACTCGCTAATGCTTCTGGTGCGGTGGTTAATGCCAACGGTATAGCTAATCTCCGCGACTATGGTGGTCTGGTCTGGGTAGGCGAAACAGCAGGAGGGGAGCGTACCACTTTGGCTAAACTGTGCGAAGCGCCTGATGCAGAAACCGAGGCAAATTTTGCAGCGGGCGCTAATAGTTGTGGTACTTTTAGAGAAATTTAACAGATAATCTAGCAGTTTAGGTTTCAGATGGAGTCAGCTAGGGTCTTTAACCCCATCGTCAACTATAAGATGGAGAGATGGCATACGGTGACACTGTTAAAGCCATAACTATATTGCTCTTGTTGATAAAATCAGAAACTGAGGCCACTTGAGAGTATTGTAAATAGGTAGTACAGTAGTGCTACCTATTTTGTTTTAAAATAACTAATTGAGTTTATCGCTGGGACTATGGTTGATAATCAGATGTCGGAAAAGCAGAATATTTTATCAGCAGAAGCTGATATTTACTTGCATAAAAGGGATTATCAACAAGCAGCCATTTTATATGAACAAGCCATCAATCTCAATCCCGACTATAAATATAATTACTGGAAACTGGGGTTAACCCTGCTGCTACAGGAGCGGGAGGAAGAAGCCCAGACCACCTGGCTGGTGGCGATGAGTGATGGAGACCCAGAACAGATTGACCAGTGGACGATAGACTTACTCGAGGTGCTATCATCAGAAGCCGATGCACGAACCTCCGCCGAAGACTATTCCGTGGCTTGGGGGATTCGCCAACACATTTTAGAAATAAACCCCCATGGTATTGATAATATATTAAAGTTAATTGATTTGTCAATTACCCTGACAACCTATACCGGAAATGAGATCGCAGAATATGGACTGGTTCCCTTACTGCAACAGGAGTCCATCAATGTCAATCCAGATTTACTACTGCACCTGTGGAAAAAACTCCTAGTTGTAGATGCAATTAATCCCCTATCTCTGGAATTGGGAGAGGCGGTGATTAACCATCTTGGTGAGCAACCGGAGTTTGTCACTAGCTTAATCCCTAAATTATACGATATTGCCTATTCCTTTGGTGAAATAGGTATAGCCAAGGGCTATGGAGAGTTGTTGTTGAACCTGGCACCGCATCATCAAGAGTTGCTGAGGGCTCTGGCTCAATTTTGTATTCAATTAACCGAGTATGACCATGGCATTGAATATGCCAGACGTTCCTATCATCTCACTGAATCCCCAGATCAGCAAGCCCTGGATAGCAATTTTATGATCAGTGGTCTGATGTCTCAAGGGGGATGCACAAAGCAAGTGCGAGAGGTGGTCAACCATCAGGAATCATTGCTGGATGCTATGCTGAAAGACCCGCCCCTAGACTTGGGAACTGGGGTTATGCAATTATATAATACCAGCTTTTTCTTTCCTTATGTTAGAGATTCACCTGCTGTCAACTCACAAATAAAAGCCCAAGTTGCTCAAATTTGCCAAGCCAACTTAGAAACGGCTCAGGCAGAAAATATCGCCACATATCAAGCCCGGAATTTACAGAAACGCCATCAATCCGCGACCAATCAACCCCTAAAAATTGGTTATATATCTTATTGTTTCCGGCGGCATTCTGTGGGTTGGATATCTCGCTGGTTATTTCAACATCACGATCGCGATAAATTTGAAATTTATGCCTATATGATTGGGGCAGAAAATCGACAAGATGCTCTCCAAAACTGGTATGCAGAACAAGCCAACAAGTCTTATCAATATGGAATAGTAAGCACAGAAGTTGCCGAGCAAATTTCTGAAGACCAGATTGATATTCTCATTGATTTAGATAGCCTGACATTAACCAATACCTGCGCCATTATGGCACTTAAACCCGCACCTGTACAAGTCACCTGGTTGGGATGGGATGCCTCTGCTATACCCACCGTTGACTATTTTATTGCTGACCCCTATGTTTTGCCAGAAAATGCCCAGGATTATTACTCAGAAACCATCTGGCGACTACCTCAAACCTATGTGGCCGTCGGTGGCTTCGAGGTCGGCATTCCCAGTTTGCGAAGAGAGGATATCAATATTCCCGAAAATGCCATTGTTTATTTTACCGCCCAAAGGGGGCCGAAATACAACCCAGAACTAGCCCAATTGCAAATGCAAATTCTGAAACAAGTACCCAATAGTTATTTGGTAATTAAGGGATTCGATAAAGAGCAATCTATCGCCGGTCTGTTTTTTGAGTTAGCAGAAGAACAGGGAGTTAGTTCAGAACAGTTGCGGCTGACGGGTTCAGTATCGACCGAGCAAACCCATCGCGCTAATTTACTTATAGCAGATGTGGTGCTGGATAGCTACCCATACAACGGCGCAACCACCACCCTGGAAACTCTGTGGATGGGTATTCCTCTGGTGACTAGGGTGGGGGAACAGTTTGCAGCCCGCAATAGTTATACAATGATGATGAATGCTGGTATCACCGAGGGTATTGCTTGGACTGATGAGGAATATGTGGAGTGGGGGGTTCGTCTGGGAACCGATGAAAGACTCCGCCAGGATATCTCCTGGAAACTACGCAAGTCTAGGCGGACTGCTCCTTTGTGGAATAGTAAGCAGTTCACCCGCGAGATGGAGAAAGCCTATCAGGAAATGTGGAAAATATATACTAGCGGACAATCATAAATTATCAATTTTTCATAGTCTCATGACTCCCAGGAGTTGATGAGCCAGCATCAATTGAATTCAAGGATAATAGGTATTGTGAAAATGACCAGTGATTTAGTAGCCGAAATGCGTCAGCAAGCCCAAAAATATCTCGATAATTGCCAATACCAACAGGCGATTAGATATTATGAAGCAGCTATTGAGGCAGAACCTAATAATAAGTATTATTATTTTTATCTGGGTTTGATGTTGCTGTTAGAAGGTCAAGAGGAAGAAGCTCAAATCACCTGGTTGTTAGCTATCAATGAGGAAGATATAGAACCGGTTGAGTATTGGAGTGATGAATTAAGTAATATTCTCGACACAGAAGCTAATCGACAAGCCCAATTATCAAATTATCAATTAGCCTGGGTGATTCGCCAACATCTTAGAGAACTGAATCCCACAGACATTAATAATTTGCTGGCTTTAATTGATTTGTCAATTGCCATTAATGCTTATACCCCAGATATCATCAAAGACTATGGAATTATTGACATCTTACAGAATAGCTCCTTGAGTGAAAATATTAATCAGGATTTATTAATCAGAGTTACTGAAAAAGTCTTGCAGGTTGCCACCCTAGAACCCTCATCTTTAGAGTTGCTAACAGCGATTATCCCTTATGTTACTAATGAGGAAGAATTTATCAGAGTTATTATAGATATAGCCTGTGATTTAGCCCGTACTGCACATGAACATTTGCAAGCCATAAAGTTATGCCAGATGGGTTTACAGTTAGCACCAAGAAGTAGAGCATTAATTAATTCTGTGGCCGCAATATTTACTGATATGGGGGACTATGCTCAAGGTATAGAATATGCCCAACGCGCCTATTCAGTCGTGGAAACTATACCGGAAAAACTTTGCCAAAGTTTCAGCATTCTCAAAGCCCTACTCACTGCGGGTGGATACTGGGATAAACTGTGGGATTTTTGGGAACAACACAAGCTATTAATTGACCAATTGATTGTTGAACATCCTAAGAATCTGGGGACTTCATCAATGGGAGTTTGTCTTTATACAGCCTCTTTTTATTTTCCCTATATAGTAGATAATCCTCGGGAAAATATCACGATCAGACAACAAATTTGTCAGGTATGTCAATCTAACGTGGAAATAGCCTTTCCGGAGCTAATTACCAAATTTCGGGGTCGCCATACCAGTTTGCGTCAGGGGGTACAACCATCCCCCAGGAAACTAAAGATTGGGTATGTTTCATCTTGTTTGAGGAGGCACTCTGTCGGTTGGCTGGCTCGTAGTTTATGGAAATATGGCGATCGCCATAACTTTGAAATTTATACTTACATGACCGAATCAAGAGTTTTTTACGATCCGATTCAAGAATGGTATATTGCTAACTCTGACCACATACATAAATATAGTTCTGTCAAGCTAGAATTAGCCGAGCAAATTTATGCTGATCAAATAGATATATTAGTAGATTTGGATAGCTTGACTACTTCCAATATGAGTGCAATTATGGCACTTAAACCAGCTCCCATACAAGTGACTTGGCTCGGTTGGGATGCTTCAGCAGTGCCAACAGTTGATTATTTTATTGCTGATCCCTATGTGTTACCAGAAAATGCTCAAGAATATTATCAGGAAACTATCTGGAGGCTACCTCAAACCTATTTAGCTGTGGATGGTTTTGAAGTATCTGTACCCACCATTACCCGTGCAGATTTAGCAATTCCTGATGATGCAATAGTTTATCTAGGGTTGCAAAGAGGCCCTAAGTACAATCCCCACATCGCCAAGTTGCAATTGGAAATTTTAAGGGAAGTTCCCAATAGTTATTTTTTAGTCAAGGGATTTGGTCAACAAGATTCTTTAAATCAGTTCTTTTTTGACATCGCCAATCAACAGGGAATCACTAGGGAGAGAATTAAATTTATTGCGCCAGTAAAATGGGAAGAAGAACACCGCGCTAATTTACTTATAGCAGACGTGGTGCTGGATACCTACCCCTACAACGGCGCAACCACCACAATGGAAACCCTGTGGATGGGTATTCCTCTGGTGACTAGGGTGGGGGAACAGTTTGCAGCCCGTAATAGTTATACAATGATGATGAATGCTGGTATCACCGAGGGTATTGCTTGGACTGATGAGGAATATGTGGAGTGGGGGGTTCGTCTGGGAACCGATGAAAGACTCCGCCAAGATATCTCCTGGAAACTACACAAGTCTAGGCGGACTGCTCCTTTGTGGAATGGTAAGCAGTTCACCCGCGACATGGAGAAAGCCTATCAGGAAATGTGGCAGCGGTATATTGACGGTGGCGGTTGTTAGCATATAGGCTATTTGAGCCCCGTGTTAAATTAGATGGAGATTAAATCCCAATGTCAACCATAAATGAATCAGACCTACAACGGAAAATTCGGGAGCAGTTCGACTTCACCCAGTATCCTAGAATCCCAGTGGAGAAATCACCAGAGACTGATTATGAACGCCTTTATATTCATAACTTGGTGACTCCCTATTACCTCAGAAACCAACAGGTTATTAAAACCGAAGGTAAAGTTATTTTAGATGCTGGCTGTGGTAGTGGATATAAGGCTTTGGCATTAGCATTAGCTAATCCTGGTGCTAAAATTGTGGGTATTGATATATCCGAAAATTCCGTAGAAGCCTCCCGGGATAGATTGAAATATCATGGCATAGAAAATGCCGAATTTCATGCCATGTATATTGAGGAATTACCCAGCTTAGGTTGGGAGTTTGATTATATTAATAATGATGAAGTTCTCTACTTACTACCGGATATCGTAGAAGGGTTGCAAGCCATGAAATCGGTGCTAAAACCCGATGGTATTATTAGAACCAATCTACACAGTGCTTTCCAACGCCATAACTTTTTTAAATCCCAGGAATTTTTTAAAATGATTGGGTTAATGGATGAACAACCCGGAGAAATGCAGATAGAAATGGCGCGAGAAACCATGAAATCTCTTAAAGACCAGGTATTGCTTAAACAGCAAACCTGGAACACACAAAAGGCAGAATCCGAAGAGTATCTTTTAAGTAATCATCTATTGCTGGGTGATAAAGGTTTCACTATCCCCGATGTTTTTGCTGCCTTGAAAGCTGCTGATTTAGAGTTTATCAGTATGATAAATTGGCGACATTGGGAAATTACAGATTTGTTTAAGGATGAAGATGATTTACCTGTTTTTCTCGGGTTGGGTTTGGCGGAAATGTCTACGGAAGACAGGTTACATTTATTTGAACTCCTGCAACCCATGCACCGTTTATTAGATTTTTGGTGTGGTCATCCTCACCAAGGTCAAGATTTTATCCCGGTTTCCGAATGGAGTGATTCGGACTGGCAAACCGCCAGAGTCAGTCTACATCCTCAGTTAGCTAACCCCCAGTCCCGGGAAGATTTAATTAATTGCATTACCAACCACAAACCCTTTGAAATTAGCAAGTATATCAAGTTACCTGTTTTTCTACCAATTCATCTTGATAGTGGCATAGCAGCTTGTTTATTACCACTGTGGGAGAGGGTTTGTACTGTTGAGGAGTTAGTGCAGCGGTGGCAGCAAATTCGACCCATAGACCCCATTACCCTAGAACCTGTTAGCCATGAAAAAGCCAGGGATGAAATTAAGGAGTTATTAGACACCCTAGACCCATTTTTATATGTGCTGTTAGAACGTTGTGGCTAAACTCTTAAAAACCGTAGGTTGGGTGAAACGCAGTGAAACCCAACATCATATCAACTGGTGAAGAAACGGTAGGTTGGGTGAAACGCAGTGAAACCCAACATCATATCAACTGGTGAAGAAACGGTAGGTTGGGTGAAACGCAGTGAAACCCAACATCATATCAACTGGTGAAGAAACGGTAGGTTGGGTGAAACGCAGTGAAACCCAACATCATATCAACTGGTGAAGAAACGGTAGGTTGGGTGAAACGCAGTGAAACCCAACATCATATCAACTGGTGAAGAAACGGTAGGTTGGGTGAAACGCAGTGAAACCCAACATCATATCAACTGGTGAAGAAACGGTAGGTTGGGTGAAACGCAGTGAAACCCAACATCATATCAACTGGTGAAGAAACGGTAGGTTGGGTGAAACGCAGTGAAACCCAACATCATATCAACTGGTGAAGAAACGGTAGGTTGGGTGAAACGCAGTGAAACCCAACATCATATCAACTGGTGAAGAAACCGGGTTTCTCAGCCGAAACGGTGAGGCGGGTTTATTATAGCGTTTCTCATATCCATAAGGTACAGCCCTCACCCCAAACCCCTCTCCCAATAGGGGAGAGGGGCTTTGAAAAGTACCTCACCAATCCACCGAACCGCTATAATATCGTCGTGGGGAATTGATAATTGACGGCAAAGAGGGGCGGGTTTATTAATATGGTCGTGGGGAATAAGTAATTGACGGCAGAACCCGCCCCTACAATTAATTATTAATTATTACACATATCGTAGGGTGCGCCAGAGGGATAACCTATCGGGTCAACGGCAAATTTCTTTCATCTGACGCACCGCTGCCATATCCTGGTGAAGAAACCGGGTTTCTCAGCCGAAACAGTGAGGCGGGTTTATTATAGCGTTTCTCATATCCATAAGGTACAGCCCTCACCCCAAACCCCTCTCCCAATAGGGGAGAGGGGCTTTGAAAAGTACCTCACCAATCCACCGAACCGCTATAATATGGTCGTGGGGAATTGATAATTGACGGCAAAGAGGGGCGGGTTTATTAATATGGTCGTGGGGAATAAGTAATTGACGGCAGAACCCGCCCCTACAATTAATTATTAATTATTACACATATCGTAGGGTGCGCCAGAGGGATAACCTATCGGGTCAACGGCAAATTTCTTTCATCTGACGCACCGCTGCCATATCCTGGTGAAGAAACCGGGTTTCTCAGCCGAAACGGTGAGGCGGGTTTATTATAGCGTTTCTCATATCCATAAGGTACAGCCCTCACCCCAAACCCCTCTCCCAATAGGGGAGAGGGGCTTTGAAAAGTACCTCACCAATCCACCGAACCGCTATAATATGGTCGTGGGGAATTGATAATTGACGGCAAAGAGGGGCGGGTTTATTAATATGGTCGTGGGGAATAAGTAATTGACGGCAGAACCCGCCCCTACAATTAATTATTAATTATTATCGGGTTCAACTACCGGAATAGTATCAGCTTTTAGCTTATCAATTACCTCCTGATTTTCATGGTCTAATTTAATCCGACCCTGTAACTTAGACATTAAAGCCGACCACTGCATGGGACTCAACTCGCCAACCAAGACAATTTCCGGCCCACCATCAAACTCTATTTCCTCCTCCATTAACAAGTTCATAGCCACACTAGATAAGACTAAATCAGCCTCTTCTGGGGTAATGTTGCTGTTATCTATCAATAAGGTCATCTCAGCTTTATCGGGATGATTAACGAGGGTTTTAATCACCTCTTGTAATTCTAATCCGACAGTTTCTTCTGATTGTGACCAGTCGGGGAAAATGATAAAATTCACCCTCTGAAGATTTAGACGTGCTAAAGTTACCTGAATTAAAGCTGAACTCATAATTTTCGCCATTTTCACCCAAGAAAACTGTTTGGCTTGTGTCAAACCTGCGGTAATTAAAGAGCTACGCACTGGGGATTTTTGCACTTCACACAAGGCATCTGTTAAACTATCAACATCATTAGCATCAATATAGATAGCCGCCTCTCCTGCGACTTCTGGAATGGAAGCGTTGGCACAAGTAATCACCGGACAACCACAGGCTAAGGCTTCTAAAACTGGCATCCCAAAACCTTCGTATAAGGAGGGATAAACTAAAGCCACAGCACCAGAATAGGCAATTTTTAATTCTTCATCACTGAGTGTTAATGAATGAACCACAGTGCCAGAGGTATATTGTCTGTATTCGTTAGCGAGGGTGACACCGCTACCGGTGCAAATGATTTCAAAGCCTTGTTTGGTGTGGAGTTGGTCAAAGGCACGGAAAAATAAGATGGCATTTTTGTAGTTACTACCAGCACCAACTAACAAGAAGTAGGGTTTACTAATGCCGTATTTATGTTTAAAAGTGCTGATTTCTGTGGCTGTAGCTGCGGTAAAAATGGGAGCGACACCACAATGAGCCACGGTAACTTGTTCGATGCTAATATCAGGGAAAAACTTAACTAAATCTCTGGCGGTATTTTCGGAGATGGCAGCGTAAGAACAAGCCTGACGGATAGCATGATGTTTTTCTCGCCACATGGGTTGATTTAAACTGCCTCCCAACACTTCTGGTATCATGTCATAAGCCATAAATACAGAGGGGGTAGATAGGGGGGTGGTGTAATAGGTGGAGATGAATAAATCGGCTCCTTCTTGGTCACAGACTTGCTGTAGCATTTGCTTATCAGCATCGGTGTTATTGTAACTATAGGCGGGTATAGTTAGATAACGGATACCAGGTATTTTGGGGGCGCTATTGGCGCGGTCTAATACAATAATATGGCCAGCAAATTCTGTGTTTGCCCATTCTTCTAAAAGAGTTCTCCACACCCTAGCAATACCTGTACTATAGAGTTGGAAAAATACACCATCAATAATGATTATTGGATGATTAGAATAGCGAAATACTCGATTTAAGTAAGTATTAATTATCTGACTATCTTTGGATTTGTTATATTTTAAGCCCACATCAAGATCCGGTGTATATTGACAATCTATAAATTTCAAGCCATGAGCAGTAAATAATAAATTCCAAGGTCTTAAATCAGCTATATTTTCTTCTTGGTCTAGCCGATCAAATTCTCGGTTAACCTGTTGTCTCATTTCTTCTAAACCCGGATAAAGGATATTACCAATTTGGGCGACATCAGACAAAATTACTCCAGGAATACATTTAACATCTTGATTCAAATGAGACTTATGGATAATTAAACCTTCATCAGTGGCTTTAATCAGATACTCTCTGGGACTGAGGGGATAGCCAATATATGGGAAAATAGATTTTCTTTGATATTCGGGAGAGTCTGCATAATAAAAGGATCTTCTCAAATTGGGGTCACAATGGGTACTGGCTTCATAGTCTAATTTTTGGAAAACTGGTTTAATCTGACTTAGTTTTTCAAGAGTAAGCTGACTCAGTATATTTTTACCACAAACCCTAGACTCTTTTGGGTCTGGCATTTCAATGATAAGCGATTTAGATATTTGGTTAATTTCTGATAAAAATAATTCTGCATCTTCCATGTGATGAAGAACAGATAATAACAGAGTTACATCAAAATATGTACAAGCTTGTGCAGCTTTAGCCACCCAGTCAAAGCTAACTATCGAGTTGATAAATATAACATTTGTTAATCCTTCTATTTTTAATAATTCTGCCTGTACGTCTGAATATCCTGGTTGCTTTTCAACGCTGACAAAAACATTATCTGGAAACTTTTTAGCAAGCTGGATAGTAAAAAAACCGACATTAGAACCAACATCTAATATTGTCTGTCCAGGCTTAATGTATTTTTCAATAACTTCTAATCTTTCTATATCATTTTTTCTCACTCCTTCGGCAATTAAATTTTTCCCTATATATATTGACTGATATACTTCAGGCAACTGTTGAATGAGTTTCTGGATTTTCTCTAAATTCAAAATTGTATCTGTCATTTTTGAATAAAGTTGTAAGGGTTAACTTTTCTATAATAAGGTTTATACTGGTTAAATATTTGTCATGTATATCAAAAAACGATCGCATTCTGACAAAACCAAGTCAGATAGGCAGGTTGCACGATTATACCACACCATGGCAAAAAACCGATCGCCTCCCCGCCACTGAAACAACACTTAACATTCCTCCAACCGTTCCGCCAACTCTCGTAACTCCTGGACAAACCGCCGCACTTCCGACTCGAAACAATGCCAGACTTGAGAATAGCCTTGCACAAGATCTTCCACCCGTTCCGTCTCCAGTTCAAAACCGTAGATATTGCGGACTATATGACGAAAACCGAGATACTCCCGGAGACTCAGCACCGTTTCCGAACTCAGAACTGGGGGGAGTCCTTCTCGTTCCACACTCATGCGGTTGAGGAGTCGCTTGTGCCAATCAAAACTCGAAGGTAACGCACCATTGAGTTCAGAAACAATCAATTGAAAAATCCTCTCGCAGCCCGTATAAAAATTATGCAATTTCAGTGCTAAACTCTCATAAAAAATCCCCGATAGTGTCGGATAGCGATCGATTTCCTGGCGCACTTGAACGATCGCATTTTCC
>NZ_PKGG01000173.1:0-11471 GCF_046480465.1 Arthrospira sp. PCC 8006 | reverse complement strand
TTACCGGCGGGATCGATGCCTTTAGCCCGCACCAGTTGAAAGTATTCTAACTGACCTAGGTAAACAATCACCCCAAAGCCGAGGGTGAAGTACCATCCCCCTAGGGTTAGCATGATTAAGGCGAGGGCGATCGCCACAATTCCACTGATGACACGAGACCAAGACATGGCTGATTGACAAGTTAGTTACACAAAGCGCAAATCCAGAAAAGCTAAGAGTTCATGAGCCCTGACCGCCTAGGGTGGAAATAAGGGGTGATTTCGACAGTCAACTTTTCCTGGTTCAATCCATTTTCTCACCACTGAGGATAAACATAGGATCAATTGCTACTAAACTTTGCGATCGCCCTCGAGTCTCCATGCGGTTAATGGAAGATTGGACGACCTCGACATTCCGTACCTGTAATTGAGCAAACCCTTCGGAAATTAGGTATAAGGTCTCTAAATTGGAGGCGGTAGCTACAATACGGCCTTGGGGCTGTAAATAGGACCACACGGTAATGAGAATGTCTTTGATGGCTTTTCCTCCCTCTAAACAAACCCGGTGGGGAGGATCTTTGAGCCCATGCAAACAGTCGGGGGCGTTTCCTTCAATGACATCTACATTGGTGACACCGAAGCGATCGCAATTAGTGCGGATCAGGTGGGCTACTTCCCCATCCCTTTCAACGGCAATAATTCGACCCTGGGGACATAATAAACCAGTTTCTACGGCAATGGTTCCAGTTCCAGCCCCAATATCCCATACTAGAGAGTCTGGTTGTAGCCGTAGATAGGAAATCAACAGTAATCTTACCTCCCGTTTACTCATGGGAATTCCTGGTAAACGTTCAAAGAGATGATCGGGAATGCCGGGGGTAATATAAGGCCAAAGTGGGGAAGACATAAAATCATTGGTGACTTGTGCTGCTAGGGGACTGGAAATAGAAAGCCAGGGCGGGGAGTTTCAATGATCAATTACCCGCAGGGTTGCTAAGGTCTGATCGCTAGAGCCGGTAATTTCTCCCCCCAAGGCTTTCACCTGTTGCAAAAATGCGATCGCTTTTTTAGAGATAGCTTCCCCCGGCCACAAAATTGGCACACCGGGGGGATAGGGACAAACACACTCAGCGCTAATTTGACCGGGACAGTCTGGAGTTGGTAGTGAGATGGTTTTGGCAAAAAAGGCATCTCGGACAGACATGGCGGAAACCTCAGCTATGGCGGTTTCAAAGGGGGATATGGTATCGATCATCTGCCAGTGATGCTGGTTTTGGGTGGGGGGATTTTGTGATGCTCCAGATAAGGCTTTTTGGCTGAGAAATGCGAATCCCTTAATCATCTGATCGATATCGGCTTGGCTGTTGGCGGGACTGATGATCATGGTCAAGTGTTGGAGATCTGGTAACTCAGCAGTTACCCCAAACTGTTGATGCAGAATTGTGTCTGCTTCATAACCACTTAACCCGCAGTGGCTGACCTCAACGGTTAACCGGGTTGGGTCTAAGGCAACACACCCAGCCGTTAGGGGGGGATGATAGACCCGTAAACCGGGTAAGTTTTCTAATTGAGTTTTTGCTCTCTGTGCTAATTTTAGCGCTTCTGTGAGCCTTTTTTGACCGTGATTGACTATTTGATGGCGGGCGGCATCGAGGGAAGCTAACAGCAGATAACTGGGGCTGGTGGTTTGTAGCATTTGTAGGGCGTTATCGAGGCGGGTGAGGTTGATGCGATCGCCTTTAATGTGTACCATTGAGGCTTGATTCATTGCCCCTAGGACTTTATGGGTAGATTGTACGGTTAAATCAGCCCCCCATTGTAGGGCGCTTGGGGGTAGCTGCTGATGAAAGTGAAAATGTCCGCCATGGGCTTCGTCTACCAGCAGGGGGATGTTATGGTTATGAACTATGGTGGCTATGGCTGCTAAATTACCACAGATGCCGTGATAGGTGGGATACACTACCATCACGGCTTTGATGTCTGGGTGTTGCTCTAGGGCTTTGGCGATCGCTTTGGGGGTCAAGCTCAGGGGGAAATGCCAATCTTGGTCATATTCGGGATTAATAAAGATAGCCCGCGCACCGGACATTACCAAGCCTGAGATTACCGATTTATGAATGTTTCGCGGTAGGAGAATTTTGTCTTCTGGGTCACAGGTGGCTAAAATTGAGGCGATGATCCCCACTGTGGAACCGTTGACTAAAAATCTGCACAGGTCGCTCCCAAAGGCTGCCGCTGCTAATTCCTGAGCCTGTTTAATCACTCCCTCCGGTGCAAATAGATTATCTAATTCTGGCAATTCTGGCAAATCCGCCCTAAATACTTGCGACCCAAAAACCGCCGCCAAAGATTCGGGAATCCCCTGTCCCCGCCGATGTCCTGGGGTATAAAAAGCCGCACCGGGTGTTTCCGCCGCTTGTTTAAGGGCTGTTAATAGGGGAGTTTGATTTTGATCCATAATTGATCCACATCCACACAGGTCGCAGATTCCGGCTGATTTGTTATTTATATTTTGACTGTTTACTGCTATTATAACATATATCAAACCACTATAAAACCTTTATAGAACTGTATG
This sequence comes from Arthrospira sp. PCC 8006, assembly GCF_046480465.1. Classification (NCBI taxonomy): domain Bacteria; kingdom Bacillati; phylum Cyanobacteriota; class Cyanophyceae; order Oscillatoriales; family Microcoleaceae; genus Arthrospira; species Arthrospira sp. PCC 8006. The sequence continues at coordinate 8,918 of NZ_PKGG01000173.1, read as the reverse complement.
CTTACCGCCGGAATTGTCGGATTACCGAATGTCGGAAAATCTACTCTTTTTAATGCCCTAGTTGCTAATGCTAAAGCCCAGGCTGCTAATTTTCCCTTTTGTACCATTGAGCCTAATGTGGGGGTAGTGGCGGTTCCTGATGAACGTTTACAGGTGTTGGCTAAAATTTCTAATTCTGAGCAAATTGTCCCCACCAGAATTGAATTTGTTGATATCGCTGGACTGGTGCAAGGTGCCAGTCAAGGGGAGGGATTAGGTAATCAGTTTCTCTCCCATATTCGTGAGGTAGATGCGATCGTTCAGGTGGTGCGCTGCTTTGACAATGATGATATTATCCATGTGTCCGGTTCCGTCGATCCGGTGCGGGATATTGAAATTATTAATCTGGAATTGGCTTTAGCTGATTTGTCTCAGGTAGAACGTCGCATAGAACGCACCCGCAAACAAGCCCGCACTAGCAAAGAAGCCCAGTTAGAATTGGGCGCTTTAGAGAAGATTGCCGCCGTCTTAAATGAGGGTAAATCTGCCCGTTTAGTGGATTTATCCGAAGAAGAAACCGAGGCAATTAAAGGCTTGGGCTTGTTGACCCGAAAACCGATTATTTATGCCGCTAATGTGTCCGAAGATGATTTGGCGACGGGTAATGAATGGGTGGAAAAAGTGAGGGCGATCGCCTCCCAAGAAAATGCCCAAGTTGTGATTATTTCCGCTCAAGTAGAATCCGAACTTGTCGAACTTTCCGAAGCAGAAAAGCAGGACTTTTTGGAATCCTTGGGAGTGCAAGAAGGCGGTTTAAAATCCCTAATTGCGGCCACCTATAAACTCTTAGGACTGCGAACATTTTTGACCACTGGACCAAAAGAAACTCGCGCCTGGACTATCCACGAGGGAATGTCCGCACCCCAAGCCGCTGGAGTTATTCACTCTGATTTTGAAAGGGGTTTTATCCGCGCCGAAACCGTAGCTTATCAAGATTTAGTTACTCATGGGTCTATGAATGGGGCTAAGGATAAAGGCTTAGTCCGCAGTGAAGGTAAAGAATATATCGTCCAAGAGGGAGATGTCATGTTGTTCCGGTTTAATGTTTAATAGAGTTAGGGGGAAGTTTCTTTAATCGGTGAGGTAGAATTACTCAACTCAAGGCTTGCGGGTCATGGCTGATTAATTGATCACACATATAATCAAGAAATCCTCCCAACATACAACTTAATACTGAGGTCTAAATTATGGATTTAATCATTGCTTGGTTGGTGACAGCGGTCAGCTTATTTTTAATTGCTCAACTCAGGCAATTTACCGGGGTAGAAATCGAAGACTTTAAAAAAGCCTTAATATCCTCGGCGGTGTTCGGGTTATTAAATCTTTTAGTCCGACCAATTTTAGGGCTTTTCACTGTCCCTCTGTCGGTGGTTTTTTCGAGTTTCCTTCTCACCTTATTGGTGAATATGGCGATTTTTGGACTAGCGGCTTGGCTAGTGAGAGGCTTCTATCTGCGTTGGGGTATTTGGAGTGCTTTAATTGGGGCTCTGGCTTTGAGTTTCATTAACTCTATTTTATACGAAGTTCTAGGGAACCTAAACCTAGGGGTGTAAAGACATAGGTCAACTCCAAAATTAGTGGCTATGGGGAATGTCTGACACCCTTGTAGCCATTAACTAGGATGGTTTTTGAGGGAATTTCGGTTGAGTTTTAACAATGGCATTTTTCAGGAGTTCTTTATTAATTGTTGTCGGAGTCGCCGCCGAATTAGCACCAGGACGCGCCGTAGCCGCTGAGAAATGGGGAGTTTCGGTAAAATTCCAATGATTGAGAATATCCAATTGTGCATCAACAATGGGATCATATTTTTCGTACCAACTAGCGATCGCCGTTGATAAAGTTTCGATATCATCTGGTAAAGGTTCAATTAACGTCAGCAGTTCTTGACATTTAGCTTCAGTGAACAATTTAGGCTGAGTTTTCAGGAGTTTAATAAAGGCTTCTAGGTTTTGCTTATAGAAAGACATAGCAGTTAGTTAAGATTTTCTGAAATTTAGGATAAGTATTATCCTACTAATATACCATAAAAATAGCCATTATACAAGTCATCAATAATTGTATTATGTTAGCGAGAGTTTGGAGTGCGTCGGTAGTTGGTATTGATGCGGTGAAAGTCGGAGTTGAGGTAGATCTTTCGGGAGGACTCCCCAAAATCATTGTTTTAGGTTTACCTGATACAGCGGTTCAGGAGTCGCGGGAAAGAGTGAAAGCCACCCTCAAAAATGCAGGTTATAGTTTCCCCATGGGAAATATAGTAATTAACCTAACTCCGGCGGACTTGCGGAAAGAAGGACCAAGTTTTGATCTCCCGATAAGTATTGGTATTTTAGCAGCTTCCGAACAGGTAAAAGCCGATTTATTGGGAGATTTTCTGTTTTTAGGGGAAGTCTCTTTAGATGGCAGTTTGCGTCCGGTAGCGGGGGTATTACCCATCGCCGCCGAAGCCGAAAATATGGGAATTACTGGTTTAGTAGTTCCCGAAGATAACGCTAGGGAGGCGGCGGTAGTTAAGGGGGTTTCGGTGTATGGTTTTAAGTCAATTTTCGAGGTAGTAGATTTTCTGAATTACCCCGATAATTATGAGCCACTAAAGTTAGATAGTTCCCAGATTTTAGCCACCCCCAAATCAACTAATTTAGACCTCAAAGATGTTAAAGGACAATCCCACGCTCGCCGCGCCTTAGAAATTGCTGCCACTGGGGGTCATAATCTAATTTTTGTGGGTCCCCCAGGTAGTGGTAAAACCATGTTAGCGAGACGTTTACCAGGTATTTTACCACCTTTAAACTTTGCGGAAGCCTTAGAAGTTACGCGCATTCATTCCGTGGCGGGACTGTTAAAAAATCGGGGAACTTTAGTAAGCGATCGCCCTTTTCGTAGCCCCCACCATTCCGCCTCTGGTCCTTCTTTAGTGGGTGGTGGAAGTTATCCCAAACCGGGGGAGATTTCTTTAGCTCATCGTGGCATTTTGTTCCTAGATGAATTAACAGAATTTCGCCGGAATGTTTTAGAGTTTTTAAGACAACCCCTAGAGGATGGATTTGTAACGGTAACCCGTACCCGTTTATCAGTGGTTTTTCCCTCCCAGTTTACCTTAATTGCGAGTACAAATCCCTGTCCTTGTGGATATTATGGCGACCCGATACAAGCCTGTACCTGTTCTCCTCGTCAACGGGAACAATATTGGGCAAAACTATCAGGGCCTTTGATGGATAGGATTGATTTACAAGTAGCAGTCAACCGACTAAAGCCGGAAGAAATTACTCGCAATTCTACGGCTGAATCATCAGAAACTGTACTAGAAAGAGTGCAAAAAGGGCGGTCAAGGGCTTATCATAGATTCAAGGATGAGCCTTTACAGTGTAATGCGGAGATGCAGAGTCGCCAAATTCAGCGTTGGTGTCAACTAGACCAGGCGAGTTGTCAACTTCTCGAAGCAGCTATCCGCCGTCTAGGACTGTCGGCGCGGGGAAGCGATCGCGTTTTGAAAGTAGCGAGGACTATCGCCGACCTCGCGGGAGAAGACAACATCAAACCTAATCACATTGGCGAGGCTATTCAGTATCGCACATTAGATAGAATGCAGTAGAATAGTTAATAGATATCCACTGCGGGTCATACCTATGAGTATTAAGAAAAAACCGAAAATTCCTAAATCCAGAAAAATCGCCAATTTGCTATTAATTCTAGCCGGGGTGATTTTAATTGGCAATTGGTTATTGCCTCAAATTACCCGACCGAGAATTCCGAAAGTCCCCTATAGTTTATTTATCCAACAGGTTGAAAGGGGGGAAGTTCAAGCGGTGTTGCTGGGGGATAATGAAATTCGCTATCAACTGCGACCAGAAGGAGAGGAACCCCCCCGAATTTTAGCGACTACTCCAGTTTTTGACCCGGAACTTCCCAAACGTTTACAAGCCCAAGGTATAGATTTCGCCGCGCCCCCACCTCCCCAAAATGCCTGGTTTAATGTATTGTTAAATTGGGTAGTTCCGCCGTTAATTTTAGTGGCTGCTTTTCAATTTTTTATGAAACGAGACCCCCAAGGAGCGCTATCAATTAGCAAAAGTAAAGCGAAGGTATATGTTGAGGGAGAGTCGGCAAAAATTACTTTTGATGATATTGCGGGAGTTGAGGAAGCCAAAGCTGAACTAGCCGAGGTGGTAGACTTCCTGAAAAATCCCCAAAGATTTATCGAAATTGGCGCAAGAATTCCCAAGGGTTTATTATTAGTAGGACCGCCAGGGACTGGTAAAACCCTGATGGCGAAAGCGGTGGCTGGAGAGGCGGGAGTCCCGTTTTTTAGCATTTCGGCTTCGGAATTTGTGGAGTTATTTGTGGGGACGGGGGCGGCGCGAGTTAGAGATTTATTTGAACAGGCAAAAACGAAGGCACCTTGTATTATTTTTATTGACGAATTAGATGCGATCGGTAAATCCAGAAGTGGCGGCGGTGGCGGTTTTCAAAGTGGTAGTAGTGACGAAAGAGAACAAACACTGAACCAATTATTAACGGAAATGGATGGGTTTGCAGTGGGGGCGGAAACGGTGATTGTGTTAGCTGCTACTAACCGCCCAGAGGCTTTAGATGCGGCTTTATTACGCCCGGGAAGGTTTGACCGTCAAGTGTTGGTTGATCGTCCTGACTTAGCAGGTAGAAAAGCGATTTTAGATATCTACGCGAAACGGGTTAAATTAGAATCTGATGTGGATCTGCAAGCGATCGCTACTCGCACTCCTGGTTTTGGGGGTGCAGACCTGGCAAATTTAGTGAATGAGGCGGCTTTGTTGGCAGCAAGAAGGCATCGGAAACTGGTCGGACAACAAGATTTTTATGAAGCCATAGAAAGGGTGGTTGCTGGGCTGGAAAAACGCAGCCGGGTTTTGAGTGACAAAGAAAAGAAAATTGTGGCTTATCACGAAGTCGGACACGCTTTAGTTGGGGCGTTAATGCCGGGGGGTGGAAAAGTTGCTAAAATTTCGATTGTTCCCCGTGGTTTAAGTGCTTTGGGCTATACTTTAAAAATGCCTACTGAGGATAGATTTTTAATGGATGAAAGGGAATTTCGGGAACAAATTGCTACTTTATTAGGGGGAAGGGCTGCGGAAAAAATTGTTTTTGAAAGGGTGACTAATGGGGCTTCTGATGACCTGCGCCGGGCTACGAATTTAGCGGAAAAAATGGTAACTACTTATGGTATGAGTCAAGTCCTAGGACCTTTGGCTTATGATGAAGGGGGAAAACCTAACTTTTTGGGAATGGGTGATGGTAATAGACGACGTTCTATTAGTGAAAAAACAGCGGAGGCTATTGATGCTGAGGTTCGGGAAATTGTGGAAACGGCTTATCAACAAGCCTTGGATATTCTGGAATTTAACCGAGAGTTATTAGATACAATATCCCTGAAAGTTTTGGCTACTGAAGTGATAGAAGGGGAGGAATTACAAGGGCTTTTAGATGCTGTGAAAAATCCGGCAATTGACAGTTAGACGGTCAGGCTAGTTAATCATTCTCAGGGGTGCATGAAAGCGATCGCCTACATAATTAAGTTGTTGCTGAAGTTTGTTGTTATCATCTTTATAGCGGGTTATGGGCGGCTGAAATTGCCAGGACTCTGACTCTTGGGCGAGGGCTTCTGCTAATTGCCAACGGTGAAAAAATGTCCGCCCAGATAACCGCCCAATGGCACGAATTTGGTCGGCATTGAGATAGCTTGTATTGAGGTTTTTAATTTGGAAAGGGTCGATATATATTAGGTGAATTTGGGCGAGGTAAAGGAGTTGTTTTTCCTGTTCTTTATCTAGGGTCATGCGTGCCCTAACTTCATCTCGAAAATTCACGCCACCGCTAATAGTGCGATCGCTGATATCTTGTAGGGGTTCGGTAGGTATTCCCACTTGTTCCAATTTATTTAAAACTGTTTGGGATAGCTGATATTCTACACTTTGATAGACGGGTTGATTAAAGACATTTTGTAAAATAAATAGCATAACTAGACTAATAATGGCTGCTATAATAGGGGTAGAAACCCAGCCGGAGGCAATACCCAATAAAACACGCCAGCGAATTTGGCGGGCGCTTTTAATACCCTTCAAAAGTCCAATGCCAATAACCGCCCCAACGACGGCTTGAGAACTAGAAACGGGAATGAGGGGAATAGTCGGTAAACCGGCATTAGCTAAGAGGCTTTCTAACCCAGTGGAGGAAAATATATATAACACTAAAGAATGGGCGACAACTACGACAAAGGCGGCGACGGGAGAGAGAGGCATTAAGCTATTACCAACGGTCATCATGACCCGTTTCGAGTAAGTGTAAACACCAATAGCGATCGCAATTCCCCCCATTAAAAAAAGTTGTTGAACCGAGGAAATACTGACCGACCCAATATTAAAATTAGTGAAGGGTGAAGAAGAGACAAACACGCCCATAACATTGCCAATATTATTAGCACCGAGAGCATAGGAACCGAAAGCGCCTGCTAAAATTAATCCAGCGCGGGTATAAAGATCTAGCCGCAGCAGATGCAGTCTGAGGCGTGCGAGAATAGCCATTACCACCAAATAAAGCCCGGCGGCAAAAATAGCACCCAAGATGGGGCAAGCAACCCAGGTTCCGAGAATTTTTATGAGGGTATCGGTATCTGTTATGGAACCACTAAATTGATTCCAGCCAATAATGGCACCGACAACGGCTTGGGTGGTGGAAACAGGTAAACCAATTTTGGTCATCCAGAAGACGGTTAAAGCAGCAGCAAAAGCGGCGGTAAACGCACCAGCAATGGTATTAACAGCGCCTAATTCTCCTAGTCCAGCGGCGGCACCAGCCCCCCCCACTACTGCGCCAAGAATTACGAATATACTACAGATAAAGGCTGCTGTACTAAACTTTACCATGCGACTACCAACGGCAGTCCCGAAGACATTGGCGGCATCATTTGCGCCTAAAGACCAGCCTAGAAATAAGCCGCTTGATAGAAAAATTAAAATGGCGATCGCGTCCATGTTTACCTGATTTATGACTGGCTGACTCTGGGAAATTTACATCAAGTTTACCGGAAAATTGAGGAGATAATTAAGCTGTTTTAGAGGACTCGCTTAATGGCATAAATTGATAACTCATCCCCAGCATCTTCAGCAGCATCAGCGAGACCATCAATCAAATCAACTCCGTCGCGCAACTGCATTTTACGTTCCAAAGGTAGTTGGGAATTAAAGATATTTGTTTTGAGTCTAATAGCAATGCGATCGCTTTCAGTTTCATAGACCCGAACGCGATAAAGATGATCGCGAACCGCATCAGGATGACGGAAAAAAGCCCGCGCCGCAATGACGACAGTTTCGACACTTTTAACGACCATTCCGGTCAATTCTTTAAAGTCTTGATGATAGTCTTCTGGGATATCTGGATGTTCAATAATAATACTTTGATAACTGTCGCCAAACACATCAATTAAATAGTATAAATCCTCCAACAAACTTAAAACATCACCACGGGAGTCGGGAATCAACATTTCGGTATATAATTGGGATTCAATAGCCCGCCTAAGTTCATTGCAGCGGCGCTTTAAATCCCGCAATTGCTCCATTTTATTTTCACAGCTTTTGGTGACATTTTGAGAGTCCAAATAAGCAGAAACTCCCATTTCAAAATATAGACATCCTTCTGATATCTTATCCAGAAACTCGTCTATTTGACCTTCGATAAATTTAGTTTTCCCAAACAAAGGAGGAATGTCTTTTTTCATGATTCCCAGTAAATAGCCAAGATTAACCGCCCCCAATGACCTACTAGGGGGGGGTATGGGTGTCAATTTTAACTCTCACCAGTAACAATCGTCGATCTTATCATTAATTTAAATAGCATGACTAACAAACTGGGTTAGTCCCGATATAGTTTAGTAGGTTGGGTTTGTCTGGCTATAGGCGATCGCCCCAGAAACTCACAGATCCAGTTTTGTGTGAGAGGTTATGTATAATTACCAAGACTTAAAGGCAGCCTCAAGACTCAAGTTGTGGAAATTTACACTCCCGTTGTTGCGGTTGAAACTTAAACACTTAGCCAAATATTATGATGAGTTTTAATGGCGGTAATTTCAGCGGTAGGGTCTGTTAGAAGCGGCGATAATTTAATTACCTAATCATTATCCTAAAAATCCGCCTCGTAACGCACCATAACACCCCGTAACCAACTGATGGTTAACCCACGAATAAACCGGGTTTCTCACTAGGGAATCAAGTGATTAACATATTGTTTAATCACTGGTTGTAAAGTTAACCCTGATGATTTTTCCAGTAAATTGCGTCTGGTTAAAGATTGAATAGCTTTTAAGAATTCTTGATCGGATAAAATTTCTGGGGGTTTCTGGGTAATTTTTAGAGGTTTTTCTTGATTGGCTAACCACTGAATCAGGATTTTTTCGGATTCACAGAGGCGTTGATAATGTTGTTTAAGGATGGGTTCTAAGTCTCCTAAAAATAGGGTGGGATAGGAGAGATATTCTTGAACGCTACCGTTAAATAAATCAAGAATAGTGGAGGCGATGAGATTCAGCCATAAAGGGTTAGCGCTGTAAAGTTGGATGAGTTCTGACCATTTTTTCTGGTCTTTGAGTTTTCTGGCGTTGAGAATTTGGGTGGCTAGTTTATCTAAACCTGACACTTGTAGAGTTTTACAGTAGGGGTTTTCGGKTTCTAAGGCGGCGATTTCTAGGGGTTGTTCCCAGCTAAGAAGCAGCAGACAACTTGGGTGGGGGAGTTGTCCAATTTCATTAATTAATTGACCATAGTTTTGATATTCGGGGCGATAATTGCCGACTAATTCACGCGGGGTTAAGGTTTCTTGAAAGTCATCCAGAATGATTAAGCAGCGGTGGTTTC
>NZ_PKGG01000228.1:0-8160 GCF_046480465.1 Arthrospira sp. PCC 8006 | reverse complement strand
GAGTGACCTAAAGGGGGGAAAATTCCGAGGGTGGGTGACAGATGCGAGTATAATTGTCACCTGTCGCTTGAATTTGTGGCAAGGGAAACCCAGCCAGTTACAGAACTTTCAAACCTATCTCACTCAACCGTTTCAGGATGAACAGGTGCAGTTTATCCGGCTTCTGGTATTGCCTTTAAACTCTTATCCTGATAGCGAAGCGCGGTTATTACTCAACCCAATAACTATGCCTAGTTACTCAGATATTACTCACAATCTAGTCCTAGCATAGGAAAATAATTCTGTCAATAGGTTGATTACTCAGTCAACAAGCACAACTTAATCAATCTGTTATACGTTTATAGCTAAAAAAGCTAGGCTATCTGAAGCGTTGGAAAGATTAGAAAAGGTTCGCATTTCTTGTGAGGATGCAATTAAGTGTATTGAAAGATGGGATTCACCTGATACACTATTCTATTGTGACCCGCCTTATCCCGGTAGTACACAAGGCCACTATAGTGGCTACACGATTAAAGATTGGACAAAACTATGTCATACATTAGATTGCATAACAGGCAATTACATTGTATCGAATTATCATCAGATGATTGAACCTCAATCATTTACACAAAAAATAGAAATAAATACAGTCATGTCCGCTAGTCACAAGAAAGAYGTAAAAAAGAAACGAACTGAAGTATTATGGGTTAAAAGTAACTTAGACGGTTTTAATCAACTTCCTGAGTTAATTAACTCAGAGGCCTATAATTGCCTACTTAATACATGGGGTCAACCTAAGCCCTAAGCCCTAAACCCTAACACCTAACTCAATAACTTAAATGGCCCCCTATGGTTTCTGACTGTAGGGGTGCTTGCATATTTTTTGTTTCCAGGCCTGGTTTTCCAGGCCAGGAAATCATTTATATGAATGCTTACCCCTAATTTACCCACAATAGACGGGTTAAGGTTTTGGCTTAGTGCTTTATTAGGGGTAATCATCCCGGCGGAACCCAGTACCCCTATAAATTGGAGACTTGTCTAGCGGTATGTAGGTATCGGTTTCGATGGGGAATCAATTCTCTAGGATTATGTGGATAACCGATGTCGCTGGTAAAGCAATTGTCTAGGATTATGTAGGTATCAGCGAGAGATGACGAAACAAGTCACCAGTTGAAAAGTTGTTTGAGGGTATCGGGTTGATTCCGGTAGGAGATAGTTTAGATAATGCGATCGCATTTTGTTGGTAGTGAGTAGGCTCCTCAATATTTCACTAATTACCTGACTACCACAGGGAACCAGGTAGGCGGTCTGATATCTTTGTACATTGATAGGGGTATCGTTGTACATTGATAACCTAGTGGGTTCCCCCTACGGCTACCTACAGCTATCATGTTGACTTTGAGCCATATCCTCCCCCAACCGAAACAAACACTCTTGGGGGTGCGACCGATGTGATAGCAGTCAATGGTTCGTAACGAACCGATAGGCTTGCCATTGACGGGTATCACAAGGGAGTTACCCTATCGGTGTTTGGTTGGGGGGTGGTATGGGTATTTGACAGATTGATTAAGTTGTGCTTGTTGACTGAGTAATCAACCTGTTGACAGAATTATTTTCCTATGCTAGGACTAGATTGTGAGTAATATCTGAGTAACTCAATAGGATATAGGGGTTGAGTAATAACCCGCTATCGCTGTCAGGATAAGGGTTTATAGTTAACGCGCCCTGAAGGACTTGAACCCTCGACATCAGGTTTTGGAGACCTGCGTTCTACCAACTGAACTAAGGACGCACCCAGCATGGGGCTTTTATGCCACATGCGTTTGCTAGTATAGCACGGTGTTTTGAACAATGCAAGTGCTTGGTTGGGAAATTTCAAGTTTTGCTCGGAAACCTTCACCACAAGGGACTTACAGAGGACGGTCAAAACGCTGAGGAACCCGCGTCGCTTTCCCAACGCGATCGCGAAGATAGTACAATTTAGCCCGACGGACTTTCCCTCTCATGATTACCTTAATACTAGCAATCCTGGGTGAGTGGAGCAAGAACACCCGTTCTACCCCAACCCCCTGGAAAATACGACGGACGGTGATAGTTTCGTTGATACCACCATTACGCATAGCGATTACCGTCCCTTGATAGGGCTGGATCCGTTCCTTTCCACCTTCAGTGATTCTGACACCGACTTTCACCGTATCTCCCACATAGATTTTAGGGATACTTTCTTTTTGGACGTTGGTTTTGACACTTTCGATCTCTTCTTGCTCAATGGCGCGGATAATTTCCTGGGCTTGCATGGCAATCGTTTAAAACTCACAATCTCTCATTATGACATCCTTTGGTCATTTTTTCAACCCAACCGACAACGATTCCCCCGCTTCAAATCAACCCCTACCCCCTGCACCATGAAATTAACAGTAGGGAAGGGAAGGGACAAGGCACGGCTTGTCTGTATACCTATACCCATAAGCCATGACTGGGAGGAATTTTAAGCGGCTTGAGAAGATTTTAGCAGAGGAAAACCCAGACCTTCTCGTTGTTCTAAATAACAGTGAGCAACCCGGCGCGCCAGAGTCCGAATTCTGCCAATATATCTAGTGCGTTCAGTCACAGCAATTACCCCCCTAGCATCTAATAAATTGAAACTGTGGGAACACTTGAGAACATAGTCTAAACTCGGTAAAACTAAACCTTGCTCAATTAACTGTTCCGCCTCCTGTTCATACAATGAGAATAAATTAAACAGTAACTCCGGATTAGATGCCTCAAAATTGTAGGTACATTGTTCTATTTCCCCTTGTAGATGAATATCACCATAGTTAATCTCATCAGTCCAAGCAATTTTGACGATCGCATCTACATTTTGCAAATACATCGCCAGCCTTTCTAATCCATAGGTAATTTCAATACAAACCGGACGACAATCAATTCCTCCGCATTGTTGGAAGTAGGTAAACTGAGTAATTTCCATACCATCTAACCACACTTCCCAACCTACACCCCAAGCACCCAAAGTGGGGGACTCCCAGTTATCCTCAACAAACCGAATATCATGGTCTTCGGGATTGATTCCTAGTACCCGCAAAGAGTCTAAATAAATCTCTTGGATATTGTTGGGAGAAGGCTTGATTAGCACCTGATATTGATAATAATGTTGAAAACGGTTAGGGTTCTCCCCATAACGTCCATCTGTAGGGCGGCGACAGGGTTCTATATAGGCCACAGACCAAGGTTCTGGACCGATCGCCCGTAGAAATGTATGATGGCTCATGGTTCCTGCCCCTTTTTCGGTATCATAGGGTTGGGCAATTAAACAACCGCGATCGCTCCAAAATTGGTTCAGGGTGGCAATAACTGATTGAAAGTTCACTGGTAAATTATTGATGGCTAAGGTGTCCGCCACAATTCTATCAAATATCATCCTCATTATTTCACAATTGCCAACTTCCCTATACTTTCCCTAGGCTATTGTTGCTTTGATGATAAGATGGGTCTGGTAACAATTACTGGAAGAGAAAATTATGTCTGCTACACATTACTTATCTGTTGTTAAAGCCTTAAAAATGCTAGGGCTGGCGGGATTTTTCGCAACTTTTGCGAGTCCGGTTCCTGGTCAAATTAACCTTGATTTTTCCGAGGATATCATCCTGGCTCAGAATAGTAGCAGCGATATAGTATGGCGCAGGCTCAATCAACAGGAAACCCATGATACTATTGATGCTATACTTGGTAGCCCCATGGGAATCGCCGGATTAAATCAATTGGCGATCGAAGGCTTTATTGGCTTTGATTGTGGCAAAAGTTATTATCAGGATGTGGATGGTTTTCGCTGGCTACTTCAGGTTAATTGTCGTACACCTAGAGGGGTTTCTACTGCTGTGGGCTATGATGAGATTCGGGTTATTTTTAATTCTTTTGAAGGCAGAATTGAGTCCTTTACTACTGAGCGTCATGGCGGCGATTTACCGACTGGGGCGCTCCGTTTAGATTGACAATTATCTTGCCTAAATTGGCGGCTAATACTATTAATCAATAAGCCGCAAATATCTACCATATAACCCTCGTAAAAACCTCTGAGGATACTATAGCTATGCTCGATGATGTGCTGTCAGACCAGCAAGATCCAAAGCCAAAGCCTCGGATACCCTCGGCTACTAACCCGGTTTCTCTTTTTGGCTACTTCACTAATTCCTACTCAATAGTTGAAATTGTCGGTTTGGCGTATCTTAGGTAACACTAACTTTGGCCTAAATGGGAGGATTTAGTTAAGTTTAGCTAATGTATGGCTGGCGATAGTTTTGATTTTATCAAGTTTGTTAAGAATTAATAAGTTTTTATTGATAATAACTAGCAAATACTTGACGAGATTATAGGGGTTTTGCTACCATGTAGGAAATGGCTTCCAAGGGCTTCTTGTGTCTTGGTGCAAAAAAAAGCTCTGTAACCCCTATCCAATGGTTAAAATTAATATTATCTGGTAAAAATTTAAAAATGTCGATGCACGAATTTTCGGGGAATTGGGGGAAGTCCCAAAGCAGTGTCTTGACAAAATAGACATTATGTGCATACCTCCCCAATCAGGGTATAGGATAGTCTAAGGAGTTAAGGGGTGGTTGTAAGAGGAGAATGAGACAGAAGCCATGAGATTTTTAGTCTTAGGTTTAGTGCTGTTGGGGTTATTGTCAGTGACGATCGCACCAGTTTCAGAAGCTGGGATATGTCGAATGTTTGATAATCACCAGATATGTATAATTAGCATCAAACGCAGCGCCAAATACCATTGGGAATATAGGGCGAAATTGAGTATTGACGGGGTAGCGCAGGGAGAGTGGATTTATAATTGTCGCGATCGCCTGCGGGTGAGTTCAGACGGAAAACAGAGTAAATTTCAACCCCACAGTTTTGGGGAGTATCTTTGTCGGAGAGTTAACTAATAACCTCTTGTCGAAATTCCCCCCAGGCTTCCATAGCATTAGGGTCAGAAGGAAAACCCCGGCGCATTAAAAGCAAGCCATTATCGAACTGTAAAATACCATATTCTTGAGTAGAAGTCAAGCGATCGGTAGTTTCTACGATCGCACGTAAAGCATCACGATCGCCACTAAAAGCGACCTGATAGCGTTGAAGTTGCCACAAATCAGCAATAATATAATCCATAGCCACCAACTGACCCTGATCATTGATTAATTGATACAGAGGGAAGCGTAGAACCTGGCGGCGACTGGATAAATGAGGAATTAAATAAGTAGTTCCCGCCACACTAGCATCAGGGGGAATTTCGGCTAAAAGCGATCGCATATTTTGAGACCGTGGCCATTGTTCAGTCAAAGAAACATAAACCCAGGGTTGAATGGAATCAGGGATTAAAAAATACAGGGTTCGATTGGGATTAGAAGTGATGGTAAATATCAAAGACAGACAGATACAAGCGACCCAAAAACGGCGAAATTTGGGAGAAGGTAACTCAGCTTCTGGGGATTTTTCTTGTTGTTTAGCCCACCACAAAATGCTACCATAAAACAATCCGGGAACTACGGTCATGGCGTAGCGAATTGTAATAGCTAAAACGGACATTCCTTGAGCAGAAAACAACTTTAATAAAGGAAAGCCGGCAATCATCCAAGAAGCGGGAGCGATCGCCGGAATAAAAGCCAAAGGCAACCATTGACCAAAAAGATATGTAATAGTGCGACCAAAGGGAGTAAATAACTGCTGAATAAACCGCAAGGGATTACTAACCATCCCCCAAATAATTTGTAAAGTCGAGGCTTCATCTCCCTCGGCGTATTGACCAAAGCGTTCCATCATGAACCGCTGGGAGATATCCGCCGAAAACAAGGGCATAATAAGATTAGTTAAAACCAGCATATAACCGAAACTGAGAACACAGACAATCAAGCCACGGCGGGGGAATCTGTGGCTGAGAATCATATAAACTCCCACCCCAAATAAAACCACGCCCGCATCTTCTCGCACCCCTAAAATCAAAACGGAAAATATCCAGAATAACCACCACCAACCTTTCTCCATAGCCAAGAGAAGGGTAAACACAAATAAAGGAATTTGGCTGACATCGTGAAAATTAGCTAAAGTGGGACCGATAACGGCATTAGCGCCATAAAAACTAACTACAATTAAGGCAGATAGAGGCGGTTCTAAGTATTGTCTGGCTAGGAGGTAAAGAACTAAACCCGCAGCAGTTACCAAAGTGACCTGTAAGACGCTGAGGGTGACAGGAGAGGGAAATATTGCGTACAGGGGTAGCCATAGGAGCAAAGCGGGGGTAAAGTGTTGTCCGAGGCGGTGATAGGAAACGTCGGGGAACTGGCCTTGGTGGACAACATTAGTAGACAGGGCGGAAGATAGGGAACTCTGAAAAAAACGGCCGTGGATACCATTCCAGAAGACTTGGTTAAAAATGCCCTGATCATAGGAAGCATAAAAGGTGAAGTAGCGGTGCAGTAACAAAACCATACAGATGCCCCAAAATGCGATCGCACTACCTAGCAACAGTTTCAGGGACGGGTTTTTATGCCAGTTGACCAAGATAACCACTCCATCTTAATTAGCTCAAATGATTAATATCTCATATTTAGGGCAGGTAGGGGTCAACTTGATTAGCCATGATGTCAAATCACAGGCTAGAATCTAAAGCAGATATTAAATTGAGTCAACAAGTAAGCGCTAGTATCATCCCCTAGCTCTTCATATTCCAGCAGCAGTGTCGAATTGATCAGGTCTTTTGTCCCCCTTGAAAGTCATTCATGGAAGTCGGAACTACCCATAGCAAGACCAACTCTGAAGAATGCTTACAGCTTTTGCTGTTTGTCGATGGTCGCCCTAGCTCCAGAGAGCAAGTCCAACAAATATGTGAATATCTCGAAGTCCTTAAATCTGAGGACAGATTTGATCTGCAAATTATTGATGTGGGAGAGCAACCCTATCTGGCCGAACACTTTAAGTTAGTTGCCACCCCGGCTTTGGTCAAAATTCATCCCTCACCCCGACATATTCTAGCGGGTACTGATATTGTTAAGCAGCTTAATGAATTTTGGCTACGGTGGCAGCAATCTCTTGAACAGTATCAAACTCAGCAGCCATTTGAGGCGAAAGGTTCAGTTAAAAATTATCGCTCTGTTGCTGACCTCAACTATATTGCAGAACTAATCCGACTCAGTGACGAGGTGTTTCGCCTCAAGCAAGAAAAAGAACAATTGCAACAACAGGTAAGTTTTAAGGATCGGATTATTGAAATTTTGGCCCACGACCTCCGTAGTCCTTTGACCGCAGCCTCTCTGGCTTTGGAAACTTTGGAAAATAGCCAAATCGCCGGAGCGCCTAACTCTAAGAAATTTACACCGGCTCTCAAATCTCGCTTAATTAAACAAGCTCGTACTCAGATCCGTCAGATCGATAGGATGATTACTAATATATTAAAGGCGGCTACTGGTCAGAGTTCTCGGTTACAACTGCAACCTTTGCAATTGTCACTGTTAGCATTTTTTCAGGAGATACTACCAGAGTTTGATGATCAGTTACAGGCGAAATCTCTGGAACTCAAAACGGATTTACCTACTGATACTCCTTATGTCTATGCCGATCGCGAACGGATTCGTCAAGTTATTGTTAATTTGTTGGATAATGCGATTAAATATACCCCAGAGGGTGGCACTATTTGGGTGTCTGTCTTGCATCGGACTACCCAAAAAATACAGGTCAGTATTTGTGACAGTGGCCCCGGTATTCCTGAAGAAAATCGCGATCGCATTTTTCAGGATCACTTCCGTCTCGAACGGGATGAGTCCCTCGATGGCTATGGTATTGGTTTATCCCTGTGTCAGAGAATTATCCATGCTCACTATGGTCAGATTTGGGTCAGTTCTACCTCTTCGATGGGCGGTAGCTGTTTTCACTTTACCCTACCTGTTTATGACATTTACCCTACCTTTTAAGTCAACTTGTTGATTTTTTGTTCAATTTAACAAAATGTTGCGGAATTCCCCTTCCTCGCTTGCAGGGAGGGGATGAATAGCAACCAATAAACAAACTGAGCGATAGCGAATCCTCGGATGATCAGCTACAATGTTATCGGCAACAGCAAATCAAGATAATGTATAAGGGGTACAAGTATCGCATCTACCCAACCGACGACCAAAAAGCGTCTCTCGCCAAGGCGTTTGG
>NZ_PKGG01000425.1:0-1826 GCF_046480465.1 Arthrospira sp. PCC 8006 | reverse complement strand
ACAAAAAAATACATACGTTGGGGGGCGTTCCCTCGGCGGCAAACTGAGTTGGACTATCAATCAGCAATATTCCACGTATTAAAAATGTACATATCCCAGCGAATAATACCACTGACAAACAACGAGCAGTAATAGCAAAGTTACTGATATTAGACGTAATTATATATTTCAAACCCATGCTATACGCCAGACTTGCCAGCATGATTAAGCTAATATTTCGCCAAAAATAGTTATTCCAAATATAGAGAAAATAAAACTGCACAAAAGCCATAATTGTGACAAAAAATAACCAATAATATTTAGGGATTTTGGTATTTAAAAATTTGCCAATTCCCCAAATCTGCAAGATGATGGAACTGGAGATAATCAGATTGCTCACCAGTTTAATAAACAGGGGCATTTGGGTAGTGTAAATTAGAGCTAAAACCCAAGATATTGATGACAATACCGTGCCTAACATATAGGTTGATATACCCTGATATTGATTTACGCATCATCTAAATATAATTAGTAATAATGCTTGTAGCCATGATGAGATAACCACCATTATTATCAGCGTGTAAATATCTAAATTCATCTTATATCTCAAAATTAATAACAGTAGATTTAAAAGTCTGTGGTTAATGATACCACCCAGACATTAACAATACCCAAATTACCATATTTCAAGGCTCTAGGAATCAGTCAGGAGTTCTGATGACAATTTCCATAATTAGCTATCATCAGACTGATGTCACGGAACTGATTAAATACTGATGGTAGTGGTGAACCGGTTTCATCTTGCTATAGTATAGTTGGTCTATAGTTACTGATGGATTGACCGATCGCCCTCATTAATGAGAAAATAGTCTAACAATCCCTTATTATCCCAAACATCCTTATGCCTAAACCTAGTTCATACGCGGTTCATCTTTTGATTCAGGGGGGACACCGGGAAGAGGTCCGGTTCAGGACGATCCAGGATTTTCAAACCTGGTACACTAAAGTTCTGATTCCTAAGCACACTGATACCGATTTTCTCAATGTCCCGATTAAAACCATTGAAGGTGAGTATCTGGTAGTTCGTCCCTCTAGTATTATGGGGATTCGCGTCGAACCCATTTATACTAGCAGCATAGAACGCGACGAAGTAGAATGAAACCAAAATCCGCTCAGGTCATTGGTATTGATTTAGGGGGGACGGCGATTAAACTGGGACTGTTTGAGGCGGACGGTTCCTGTAACCAATCCCTGACGGTGGCAACTCCACAACCCGCTACCCCGGAAGCTTTGTTGGCAGCAATACTAAACGCTATATCACAAATAGCAGCCCCTGTCGAGTCTTGGGCGGCGATCGGGGTGGGTTTACCGGGACCAGTAGATGGGACGGGGCGGATCTCCCAGGTAGCCATTAACCTAGAGAATTGGCGGGATGTTCCCTTAGCAGACTGGCTGGAAGAAAAAACCCAAAAGCCAGTAATCATGGCTAATGATGCTAATTGTGCGGGGTTGGGGGAAGCCTGGTTAGGGGCGGGACGAAATTTTGATAATCTGATTATGTTAACTCTGGGGACAGGAGTTGGCGGGGCGATTATCCTCAATCGTCAGTTATTTGTGGGTCATCGCGGCGCGGCGGGGGAGTTGGGATTAATTACTTTGAACCCCGATGGACCCCCCTGTAATAGCGGAAATCAGGGTTCTCTGGAACAATATGTCTCTGTACAAGCTATCCGCCGGGAAACGGGTAATAAACCTTCTGACCTAGCCCAAAAGGCGATCGCAGGTGATTCCCAAGCCTTAGCCTATTGGGAAGAATATGGGCGACGGTTAGGGGCGGGTTTAGCTAG
>NZ_PKGG01000210.1:0-9335 GCF_046480465.1 Arthrospira sp. PCC 8006 | reverse complement strand
ATGGTGGCAAGGCCMTCACCACTGGCCTTGATGGGTCTATTTATATGGCGGGTGAGATTAGGGGCGACCTGAATGGGGAAATTAATCAGAGTGGTGCTGATGGCTTTATTGCCAAATACGAACCCGATGGGACTCTGGTATGGACAATGCAGTTGGGAAGCACTAATWCKGATGRWGGCAATGCCATCACCACCGGCCTTGATGGGTCTATTTATATGGCGGGTTRGACTYGGGGCGACCTGAATGGGGAAATTAATCAGAGTGGTGCTGATGGCTTTATTGCCAAATACGAACCCGATGGGACTCTGGTATGGACAAGGTTGTTGGGAAGCAATGGTTGGGGGGCAGCTAATGCCCTCAGCACCGGCCTTGATGGGTCTATTTATGTCGCTGGTCTAACCGAGGGCGACATCAACGAGGAAATTTTTAATCGTGGCGGGAATGCCTTAATCAGCAAATACGAACCCGAGGATGGGACTCTGGTATGGACAAGGCAGTTGGGAAGCCCTAATGCTGACCAAGCCAATGCCCTGACCACCGGCCTTGATGGGTCTATTTATATGGCGGGTTGGACTCAAGGCAACCTGGCTGGGGAAATGAATCGTGGTTATTCCGATGGCTTTATCGCCAAATACGAAACTGATGGGGCTTTGACATGGATAAGACTGTTAGCAAGCAATGAGTGGGACGGAGTAAATGACCTCAGCACCGGCCTTGATGGGTCTATTTATGTGGCTGGAAATGCCTTTATTCGGATGATAGTTGATGGGAGTGCACCAGAAGAACCTGCACCCCCGCCGCCGGAGTTAATGCACCCATTGTTACCTCTCAACGGTGATTATATTCCCATAGCGGGCGACTTTAATGGTTCAGGAATCACAGATATTCTCTGGTATGCTCCTGGTCYTGACCCKGATTATATGTGGTACTTTCATGCAGATGGTAGTTATGGGAGTCGTTTGTTTATGATAGATGGTTATTATATCCCCATAGCGGGAGACTTTAATGGTTCAGGAATCACAGATATTCTCTGGTATGCTCCCGGTCTTGACCCGGATTATATGTGGTATTTTAATCAAGATGGGAACTATGACAGTTTTCAGTTGACGGTTAATGGTCATTATGCCCCATTTCCAGCGGATTTAGAAGTCTTCTAAGGGTTCCCGGTTTAAGAGTTCTCGACGTTGCCGCCATTGGGGGAGATACTCATCCATATAAGCCCTAAAACGGTCATTGTGATAACGTTCTAATAGATGCACTAACTCATGAACTACCACATATTCCAAGCACTCAATCGGTTTTTTCGCCAGTTCTAAATTTAACCAAATCCCGCGCTTAGTTATATTACAACTTCCCCATTTAGTCCGCATTTTCTTAATGCCCCAATAGGTGACATTTTCCCCGATAATGGGTTGCCATTTATTCAGCAATTGTGGTATAATATCCCGGAGTTGTTGGCGATACCATTCGGCTAAAACCAGGGCGCGATTGTCCCGAGAAGTTCCCGGATTAACGAATAGTTGCAATCGGGAAGCATTGAGGATTTTAACTTCATGTTTCCCCCGGCGTTCTATGACTTCTAAGCGGTAGCGTTTACCAAAAATATAATGGCTTTCTCCTGATACCATTTCCCGCTTCGATTGACGGGGTTGGGCGGCAAATTTAGCCCGTTGTTTCTTAATCCAAGATAGGCGAGAAATTATCGCCAGTCGGATATTCTCATCAGTCATTTGATCGGGGGCAGATACCCGCACCCGCCCCTCTGGGGGATAGACGACAATATGCAGATTTTTAATGGATTTCCGAATCACTTGCACGGGAATTTCGGCAATAGTTACCTGGTATTCTGTGGGAGATTTACTGATAGTCATGCTGCTGTTTAATTAACTCTAGCAGTTGGTCTAGGTCTGGGTCTAGTTTAGCATTACTCAGGACAGAATCAACGGCGTTTTTAACTTCTCTTTCTTTGAAACGATTACCAATCCAGCCGTCTTTTTTGGTGGTTTTCACAACTCCATCAATAGCTAAGGCGATCGCCTCATTTTTGCCCAGGTTATCGTAGAGGGAACGGAGGGCGGAGGTATTTAAGGAAGGGGGATAATTCCTCACGGCTGACCCGGTGGGGTCTATCACTTGTCGGGCTAGTTGTTTCACCTGTTCCAAATACTCTTGGTAACTGATAGCTTGCTGGTGACGTTGTGCAATCAAAGCATCCAATAACTCGGACATTTCCTCATAGTATTTGGGGTTAATCGGACTCTGATCTAAGATAATTTTGCGGATGTTATTCTCGATGGTTTCCGCCATGATTTCCTCATCTTTCAACCCTTCCGGGAGGCTATCTAAAGCCTTTAAGCCCTGATTTACCATAAGCTGCACCAGTCCCAACTCTTCAAAGTCCGCCACTAGGTTACTGGGTTCAGCCCTGATATAGGTATCCATCAGGTGACGCATAGCCGGTTCATAGATTTTACTGTCGATATAGTCGCCGCTGGCAATTTTCACCTCGTCCCGCATTTTGCTGTATTGGCTAACCTCCTCTTTAATGCTGGCTGCTTCCTGGGGGGTGTATCCCGCCGCTTCCATTTCGTTGGCGAGGTTACTATAGGCACGAATGAGGGCGTTAACGGTTTGATAGAGGGCGACCCGTTGGGGTTCGTTGGTGGTGAGGGCGGTTTTATCCGTGGTGTCGGCGGCGCAGAAATAATGGAGATAGTCGGAAGTGTGACGGGGACGGGGGACGGGTTCACAGAGGGCGCGGACGGCTTCTAGGGCGGTTTCTAGTCGTTCTTGGCCCTTGGAAAGGCGATCGCTCAATAACCCCGCCACGTCCGCCGCCTCGTAGTCCTCAAAAGCCCCGCTAGTGTAATCTGTAACCGCCCCCTCTAATTGCTGGAACAGGTCCTTATAATCCACAATATAGCCATATTCCTTATCTTCTCCATCAAGGCGATTAACCCGACAAATAGCCTGAAATAAGCCATGATCTCGCATCGTTTTGTCAATATAGAGATAAGTCGCCGGGGGTGCATCAAAGCCGGTTAACAGCTTATCCACCACAATTAACAGGCGCATTTGTCCCGGTTCATCAATAAAGCGCCGTTTAACCTCCTGCTCAAATTCCCCCACCCGATACATGGCTTCATCTTCCGGCTGGTTAAAATAGTCCGCCAACATACGCCGATAAATCCCATACTGGTGGAGTTTTTCCGTCAGTCCCTCCCCCGTTTCCTCCCCTTTAATATCCGCCGGGGAAGGTTTATAACTGGTGATGATGGCACATTTACCCTTAAAGTCCGTTTGGCTGAGGATTTCGTAGGTTTTGCAGGCTTGATAAATGCTGCTACAGACCAGCATGGCGTTACCCCGTCCGTCCATTAGTCGGGGTTTGGTTTCCATGTCTAGGAGAATATCGTTAACAATTTGTTCCAGGCGAGACTTACTAGAGAGGACTTTTTGCATCGTCCCCCATTTCTTTTTAAGTTGGGTTTTGGCAAATTCTGACAAGCCGCGAGTTTTCGCCTCAAACCACTGGTCTATTTTCTGGGGACTGGTGAGGGTTTGGTCAATGTCGCGCGCCTCATATCGTAAATCGAGGATAACCCCATCTCTCACCGCTTCGTTAAATTTGTAAGTGTGGATATACCCCCCAAATACTTCGATGCTGCGCTGTTTGTCTTGTTTCAATAGGGGAGTCCCCGTAAACCCGATAAATAGGGCATTCGGGAGCATTTGCTTCATGGCGGTGTGGAGTTTCCCGGACTGGGTGCGGTGACATTCATCCACAAACACAAATAAGTTACCCTTGGGGGAGAAGTTGCTGGGGAGTTGCTGGAGGCTGTTAATAAATTCCTCCGTCGCCTCTTGGGAAGAGTGACCGAATTTGTGAATGAGGGAACACATTAACCAGGGTTGGGTTTGGTTGAGTTTATTCATCAGGTCGGCGCTGCTTTCGGTGCGGTAAATCTCCTCATCGACTCCTTTAAAGATGCTGCTAATCTGTTGGTCGAGTTCGGTGCGATCGCTTATAATTAAAACCCTAGCCTGCCTTTGATGTTCCCGAATCCATTTCGCCAGCCACACCATAGTTAGGCTTTTTCCTGACCCTTGAGTGTGCCAGATAATGCCACCCTCAAGGCGATCGATAAATTCCTGGGCGACTTTAATCCCAAAATATTGGTTATGGCGGCAGGTTTTTTTAATCCCCGCATCAAAGATAATAAAGTCGTGGATGAGTTCCAGCAGGCGGCTTTTTTCACACAGTAGGCTAAGATGCCAATCTAGGAGACTCTCAAAGGCATTAACTCCCGCTTCTTTCCATTCCAAATAATACTTTTCCGAGGTTTCGATAGTGCCGTAGCGGAGTCCTTGGGTATCGTTTCCCGCCATCACTAACTGAAGCGTCGTAAAAAAGGGGCGGATAAATTCCTTTTTTTGATTATCCAGGTTTTGGCGGATACCTTCCGCCACCGAAACCGTGGAACGTTTGAGTTCCAGAACCGCCACAGCAATACCATTAATATAGACCACAATATCCGGGCGTTTCCTATGGTTGCCTTTTATGGTCACTTCTTCCGCCAGATAAAAGCGATTATTGTCGGGATTTTCCCAATCAATGAGCCAAACCGTTTGAGTTTGTTCACCCGCCCCTCCTTTCACCTTCACCCCATAACGCAGCAGGCGATAAACAGCCTTATTAGCATCATAAAGGTTTTGGGTTTCTCCCAAGCTCGCGGCTTTATCCAATTCTCTCAGGGTTTTATTGATGAGGGTGTCCTTAATGCCTTGCTGGGTGAGCCATTGGGTTAAATATTCAGCCTCTATATTGCCGTTATTTTCTCGGTCTTTCCAGTTTCCCAGATAGGTATAACCCAGTTGGTTTTGAAATAGTTTAATAACGCGGTTTTGGGTGACTCGTTCAACTTGTCCAACTTTAATCATGATTTGCTTCTCTGGTAGTATTCAAGAAATTTAATAAATCTTAGCCAACAGTCCGGGGAGTTAGGTTGTCGGGGAACTCCTACATCAAGACTTCTACAAATACCTGGATAAACTCAACCTAAACCCCGGCAATATTTCCTCACCCGATAATTCTATGGGTAAATCCTGCACTTCTACCTGTTTCCCCAAGCGATAAATTTCTACCTGTTGCTGTTGGGGGTTAATTAGCCATGCCAATTTTACCCCGGCTTCCATATATTCTTGCATTTTATTATGTAGCATTTTTAAATCATCGGTTACTGACCTTAACTCAATGACAAAATCCGGGGAAATGGGAGGGAATTTCTGCCGTTGTTGGGGGGTTAATGCCGCGTAACGTTCCCGGCGAATCCATGCCGCATCGGGGGAACGGTTAGCACCATTTGGCAATGTAAAGACAGTGGAGGAACTAAACGTATAACCTAGGTTAGTTTGTCGATTCCAGATTCCCAAATCAATAATTAAATCCGCTTCTCTATTGCCGCTATCCCCTCCCACTGGTGGCATAATAATTAACTCTCCTTTAGCAGTCCGTTCAAAGTTAAAATCAGCATTGTTTTGACATAATTGATAAAACTGCTCATCACTCAAGCAAACTCGGTCTAAATTTAATATCAAAGCAGCCATAGTCCTAGACATCGTTAAAATAGTGAGAATTATTATTAATTGACCATTGACATTTGACAGTTAATAATTTATAATTAAATCAACCGACCAAATATCAGCATCCAATTCCAGATTCCTCATTCCCCTTTATTATGACTCAAACCATTACTAAACCCATATCCTTTGATGAATTTGTCGCCTGGTATCCAGAAAATGCCACCTGTAAGTATGAACTACACAACGGAAGGATTGTCGAAATGCCTTTAGGAACAGGAGCGCACTCTAATATTATAGGCTTTATCCGCCTAAAACTGGGAGTTATAATTGACCGTTACGAGTTACCTTACTCTATCCCCGGTGATTGTTTGCTGAAACCGTGGAATACTCAATCAGGTTATCAGCCGGATATTATTGTGTTGGATAAGGGGGAGTTAAGCAAGGAATCCCGTTGGCAAAAAGAGTCTATTATTACCTTGGGGGGTTCCGTGCGGTTAGTGGTGGAAGTGGTTAGCAATAACTGGCAAAATGATTATCTGAGAAAGGCGGGAGATTATGAGTTAATGGGAATCCCAGAATATTGGATTGTCGATTATTTGGGGTTAGGGGGGCGGCGTTTTATTGGTGAACCTAAATCTCCGACGCTTTCGGTTTATACAATGGTTGATGGGGAGTATGAAGTTAGACAATTTCGAGGTAATGATAGGGTGGAGTCTGTGGCTTTTCCTGAGTTGGAGTTAACGGTTCAACAGATTTTTGAGGGTTAAAAATTTAAAAATGATATTTTCTGATGGCTTCTTCTAGCTTTTCTCGGTCAGGTTCGGGTAAGCGAGGGTTATGGAGACAAGCGGTTAATTTTGTGTAATGAGGTCGAGATAAATCAGGCATATATTTTGTATTGATTAGGGTGAACTAATTTAAGTCAGTGGCTATATATAAAGTCTTTTATCTAAGATGGGGGTGTTGTCAATATCTGGCACTCTATCAATGGCTTTTTTAAGGTGGTTTATATTTTCGGGAGACACCCAAGATAAACCGCTTTTTAATATATCTAAGGCTACTTGGCGCGCAATTTGGTTAAGGTTGGCTTGAGAAATTGGATTTTTCAGGTTGCTAAAATTGATGATATCTTCTCGGATGACTTGCCCAAATTTATTTTTAAACTCTCTTTTTTGCCTCAATTGCTTGTGGAAAAGGTTAGCCTGTATCCCCATCTTTTCGATAATATCGGCATTATAAAAAGGGACACCTAAAACATTAGATTGATGTCCGATAACCAAGATAATGCGGGCGTTTTTTTTGCTGACCCTAGAAAGTTCTCGGAGAGTCTCAGCCATGTCTAAACAGTATTGGACTACTGTATAAAATCGGTTGCTGCGGTTGGCTCGATTTGAGCCTATTTCTGACCGTGCTATTGTTAATAAATCCCAGCCTAGAAGTTCGGCAGATTTGCGGTAGTTTTGATGATAGTTAAATACGTTGATATAGGGGGGAGAGGTGATGATAAAATCGATTGAGTTGTTGGGTAATGGCAGACAACGGGCATCTGATAAACCTATATTTATGGGGTGGTCGGAATAGGGCAGATTTTTGATAAGATTAACTAAATCGGCAAGTTTTGACTGGATTAATTCGTTGGTAACAGCATTGTTGGCAACATCGAGCAAAATCACTAAAGCCTCAAATATTTGGCTGGCTTCTGGGTCTAGCTGATTCCTAATTAGGGTTAATTTTTCGGCTAGGTTTTCCACTGGCTCATTTTGAAAGATTCTATAAGGAAATTCTCGATCTACTAATTCCCGCAGGATTTTAATTAACTCCTGTTTTCTGGGTTTATTGATAAGTTGATAGGTTTGGCTGAGAATATAAGCGGCTGGGTTAATATCAAAGCCATAGGCGGGAAGTTGGAGATTTCCGGCTTCTAGTAAAACGGTGCCGCTACCTGCAAAGGGGTCTAATATGACGGCATCAGGTGGGCAATATTGTGTTAAAATTATTTCGATAAGTTGAGGGGAAAATTGACCCCGCCAACTAAACAAGTTCGACCGGGTTTTGTTGACAATATTTAGTTTTTCTTGGGGGATGGGTTTATTAAAGGGCTTCAATTTCCAACCTCTCAATATGGTTGCTGATTTCTGGTTGTTGGTGTTATCTCTATCAAGGCTTAATTAACCGCGTTCTCCCCGTTAAGAGTTCCTGCATCATTCCCTGTTTTATGGCTTGGGTTTTGGCGCGACGTTTTTCTAAGGCGGCAATTTCTTTGTCCATGTCCGAAAGCACAGAGGCGATCGCTTTTTGTTCTGGAAGGGGTGGAATTGCAATTGTAAATTCAAGCAATTCTTTAACGGTTATATTTGCTTGATTTGCATTCCCTCTAAATATTTTCTCGATATGATTTATATATTCATGCCGATTTAAACTATTATGCAAAAATAATTGAGTTTCTTTGCTAAAATTTTTAGCTCGAATAATTATTGCATTCTGATTGAGAAGCGATCCAGAATCTTTTGAAGTAACAAAGATGGATTTTCCCACCATAGAATCATACATAGGAGGCTTTGACCCCACAGTTGATATTATTATATCAGACTCTTTTAACTGCCACTTTTTAAAAAACGCCAATCTTTGGGGATCGATAAATATTTCACTTTCTCTTTTGATCAATTCAAAATTTGTATCACTCACTCGAATAACTCTCACGCCAGAAGATTGAAAGTCTGATGACTTAAATGCAAAACCTTTAATATAATTAGTAATTTCTGCTAGAGGAGTAACCTCCCAATCTTCAGGAATTAAACCGATCGCACTTTTTTTATAACCCATTCCCTTCGCACTTTTTTTATAACCCTTACCCTCACCAAACCCCGGTAAGCGAGTCTTACCCGTGAGGAGTTGCTGCATAGTGGCGGTTTTGATGTGGCGCTTTTTGGCGATTAGCTTATCTAGGCTGCTGATGAGTTCGTCAACGTCTGAGAGGACAGAGGCGATCGCTTTTTGTTCAGGAAGGGGTGGAATTGCAATAGGTGTTTTTCTTATTGTTCCTAATCCTAAATTAAAAATAGTTGTTCCAGTTAATCCATTTCTAAAAAAGTTTTTGATGGTTTGAGTTTGCAATTGATAATATAAGTAATTTTTTGAAATATTTTTTGTTGGATTCAAATAAGCTACACTTTTTCCTAAAATTACTGGTTCTCCTTGATAAAATGCTAGGTTTCCAATAGTTCCATTTATTGACAATAAAATTGTTCTTTGATTTAATCTTTGTTGATATTTTTTAGCTTCGGATTGATCACATTTTTGTGTAATTGTGTCAACATAAATTTTACTATCAACTAGATTATTTCCATTAATAAAGTAATAGTTGCCTTGATCTGAGTATAGAGGTGTTGCATGAAGACCATCACCAACTTCAGAAGTTACTTCATCAATAATTGTAACCTCCCAATCTTCAGGAATTAAACCGATCGCACTTTTTTTATAACCCATTCCCTCACCCGGCGGCACTTGATTGTTATTCCCAGCTAATTCTTGACGGCTCATCTTTTCCCTCAATTATCAATTATCAATTCATTTAAAGCATCTTGAATCACCTGCTCACTTACCCCGCGCCGCTTCAACCCCTCAATAAACCTTAAAACAGGTTGCTGGCGACTTTCCAGATGGTATAAAATCGCTTCATAGGGTGATGGTAAATCAATCGGATGATGTTGTTCTTCATAGGCTTCGATTAAAGTTGTCAGAACCTCAAGGCG
>NZ_PKGG01000025.1:0-39059 GCF_046480465.1 Arthrospira sp. PCC 8006 | reverse complement strand
TTCTTAACCCCGGCTATCACCCCTTGGGGTGTACACTCAAGATTAGCCKTTTTGGGTAGMCGTTTCCCGGTAGGTGGTTGCTTAAACTGCAATAGTAGATTATACTTAGTCCCGGTCTTTTGAAGTTTAAGACTAACCCCCCTGGGACATTCCCCTTTAAAGTCTTGATAGGCTTTCAAGAATCTAGCGTAACTCTCATCGTAGTTGCCCTTTCCCCCTACTGTAGGGGTATCAGTAGCGTTACTCATTTTTTACTCACTTGTTATCCTGTTATGGTTTTGAGTAACACCTAAGTAACGGTAGAATAGGGGTTGTAGGCTATATAGTGGGTTCAAGTCCTTCAGGGCGCGTTAACTAAGCCAAAGTAGACCGGGTTAAGTTGTTTTTAACCTGGTTTTTGCATAGGAAAGCTGCCGAGCGAGACGAATCAACTACAACTGAAAAAGTGTTATGGGATATTTAATTATTGCACTGAGGATGTTATGATAAGTAGTTTGAGCCAGCGTGCGGCAGTTGTTAAAATCGACTGTTAAGTTAAAAATCACGAGGGGGAAAGCTGTGTCAAAGAAAGAAGAAGCAGGGATTCAGGAAGTCCCGAAGGGGTTTAGTGTTGGTGGTTTTTTGAAAGGAACCAAGGAAGAACTAGATAAGGTGGTCTGGCCAACTCGTCAGCAACTGCTGAGTGAATCGGCGGGAGTCTTATTAATGGTAATGCTTTCAGCCACACTAATCTATTTAATAGATAACTTCTTTCGTTGGTCGTCGGGGCAGGTATTTGGATGACTTTTGGATCAGATGAGTCAGAACAACTCAATGCAATGTCTGAAATAGACAGTGAGTCAGAATATGCACCAGGACAAGTTCGCTGGTATGCTGTTCAGGTGGCATCGGGCTGTGAAAAGCGGGTGAAACTGAACTTAGACCAACGGGTTCAAACTCTGGATGTGGCTGACCGGATTCTCAAAGTGGAGATTCCCCAGACTCAGGCGATTAAACTCCGTAAGGATGGTAGTCGCCAGCATGGTCAGGAAAAAGTATTTCCGGGCTATGTGTTAATCCAGATGAAACTGAACTGGAATAATGAGTTAAACCAGTGGGATGTTGACGATGAGGCTTGGCAGGTTGTCAAAAATACCCCTCATGTGATTAACTTTGTCGGGGCAGAGCAGAAACGTCACTC
Source organism: Arthrospira sp. PCC 8006 (assembly GCF_046480465.1). NCBI lineage: Bacteria > Bacillati > Cyanobacteriota > Cyanophyceae > Oscillatoriales > Microcoleaceae > Arthrospira > Arthrospira sp. PCC 8006. The sequence goes on along the minus strand of NZ_PKGG01000025.1, from coordinate 37,879 downwards.
CGGGCGAGGGCGGGGCCATGTTAAACCCCTGCCATTAAGTCCATCAGAAGTTGATCGGATTTTCAGACAAACCCAGCAACAGGAAACTGTTGTCAAGGTAGAGATGGCGAGTGGGGATCATATCCTGGTGCTATCTGGCCCGTTCAAAGACTTTGAAGGGGATGTCATTGAAGTGAGCCCGGAACGTAATAAGCTAAAAGCCTTACTGTCGATTTTTGGACGAGACACGCCAGTGGAATTGGAGTTCAATCAGGTTGAAAAGCAGGGCTAACAAATGGCAAAGAAAGTTGTAGCAGTTATCAAGTTAGCAATTAACGCAGGAAAAGCTAACCCAGCTCCCCCTATCGGCCCAGCTTTGGGTCAGCATGGGGTGAACATCATGATGTTTTGTAAGGAGTATAACGCCAAAACTGCGGATAAGGTGGGTTTGGTGATTCCGGTAGAGATTTCGGTTTATGAAGATCGAAGTTTTACTTTTGTCCTCAAAACTCCGCCAGCGTCAGTGCTAATTAAGAAAGCGGCCGGAATTGAAAAAGGTTCCGGTGAACCGAACCGGGTTCGAGTGGGAACAATTAACCGCAGCCAGTTGCGAGAAATCGCAGAGGTGAAAATGCCTGACCTGAATGCGAATGATGTGGAAGCTGCCATGAAGATTGTGGAAGGGACAGCCCGTAATATGGGTATTGCTGTCTCGGATTAACTTAGGTAGCTAAGAAAAAAATTTGAGCCAACCCAATTGTTGAATTGAAATATTGGGGGAGAAGTGTAACTTCGTTATTGACCCCAGGAGGAAATCATGACAAAAAAAGTATCGCGTCGATTACAAGAACTTCAACAAAAGGTTGAAGATAGACTTTATGAACCCCTAGAGGGCTTGACACTACTCAAGGAAACGGCAACTGCTAAATTCGTGGAGTCGGTGGAAGCTCACATTCGTCTTGGTATTGACCCTAAATATACCGATCAGCAACTGAGAACAACGGTTACACTGCCGAAAGGAACCGGACAAGAAGTGCGGGTGGCTGTTTTGGCTAAAGGTGATAAGGTGGCTGAAGCCCAAAGCGCTGGGGCGGACTTGGTGGGGTCAGATGATCTGATCGCAGAAATTCAGAAAGGAATGCTGGATTTTGACAAGTTAATCGCTACACCGGATATGATGCCCCAGGTGGCTAAGTTGGGTCGTTTGTTGGGTCCAAAGGGTTTGATGCCTTCCCCCAAGGGTGGTACGGTGACTATGGATTTGACTCAGGCGATCGCTGAATTTAAGGCAGGAAAACTGGAGTTTCGGAGCGATCGCACCGGGATTGTCCACGTGATGTTTGGAAAGGTATCTTTCTCAGCCGAAGACCTGCTAGTTAACCTGTCGGCGTTACAAGAATGTATTGACCGTAACCGTCCCTCTGGGGCTAAAGGTCGCTATTGGCGGAGTGTTTATGTCTGTAGCACTATGGGTCCAGCGATTCAGTTAGATATCAATGCTTTGCGGGATCTGAAAATCGCGGAAGCTGCATAGGGAAAGGGAATCTGTGAGCTACAGAAACTCGAAGAAGTAGACAGGGAGAGGGAGGGGAGGAGGTTGGTACTCAAATCTCATCATCCCTACTCCCTGCTGCTGATTTCCCGAAAAATAACTTTTTGCTTGACAAGATACACGAACAGTGTAATAATGTTTAATTGTGCAATTAAGCACTGTAGCCCACTTATAATTCTAAAGATCTGATAACCGAAGACAGCAGGCGCAACTGGCTTAATATCCTGCCGAGGTTAAGGTATTAAAGATTTTAACGGTGAATTAAAGGCTAATTATGCCTTGAGTTCTAACGGATAATTTTTATTCCTTTACCCGGCTTGATGAATTCCGGGTTTTTTAATGCCAATTTGTCTTCTGTTTCACCCATTAGGGATTGGGCGTTCATCAAACACGGAGGTTCAACAGGAATGGGAAGAACCTTAGCCCAAAAGGAAAAGATTGTTGTAGATCTCCAGAAGCAGTTAAGCTCGGCTCAACTGACTTTGGTGATTGACTATACTGGGCTGTCTGTTTCCCAAATTACTGACTTGCGGAACCGCCTTCGGGAAACCGGTAGTGTCTGCAAAGTCACAAAAAACACCTTGATGCACAAAGCCCTTGAAGGGGATGACAACTGGAAAGCGATGGAGAAATTCCTCAGCGGTAGTTCAGCGTTTATCTTCATTCAAGACGATTTAGGTGCTGCGATTAAAGCGTATCAGGCTTTTCAAAAGGAAAGCAAAAAAACTGAACTACGCGGCGGGGTGATGGAAGGTCGGGCTTTGAGTCCTGATGACATCAAAGCTATTACAGAACTTCCCACCAAGGAAGAACTCATTGCTCGTATCGCCGGAGCGATCAACTCTATTCCTACGAAGGTGGCGGTTGGAGTCAATGCAGTTCCCACGAAACTGGCGGTTGGTATCAAAGAAGTTCCGGCTTCTCTGGTGCGCGCTATCAAGGCTGTATCCGAAAAAGACGATTCCCAGGCGGCTTAGATCGCTTTTCAATTGCTTGTTATTTATTACTTGTTGAGGGTTAACCCATGTCTGAAAAAACTGATCAAATTTTAGAACAACTCAAATCTTTGAGCCTGTTAGAAGCATCTGAGTTGGTTAAGCAAATTGAGGAGGCTTTTGGTGTTGATGCTTCCGCTTCTGCTGGCGGCGGTATGATGATGATGGCGGCTCCTGGTATGGCGGCTGCTGGTGCTGAAGTGGCGGCGGAAGAAGAGAAAACTGAGTTTGATGTAATTCTGACTGAGTTCCCCGCTGATAAGAAAATCGCGGTTCTGAAGGTGGTTCGTAGCATTACTGGCTTGGGTCTGAAGGAAGCTAAAGACTTGGTGGAAAGCGCTCCTAAAGCTATTAAGGAAGCTACCACCAAAGAAGATGCGGAAAGCATTAAGAAACAACTGGAAGAATCTGGCGCTAAAGTGGAAGTTAAGTAATTCTCTTACTACTAACAGGACCCTCCTCTCAATTAATTAATTAATTAAGGGGAGGGTTTTTTAGTTGACTGGGTTCGGTGGTGGGGTTAAAAACGCTAACTTCTTTGGGGGTGAGGTTTTGGGGGGTTCTATGGAGGCGATCGAAAATGTGGCGGGACATTTGAGGAAATATGTCTTGATCTTGAGAGTAGGCGGGATCGTTGGCGAAAATTGCTAGAATATAAATGGTCTGATCATCTAGGGTTCTTACAAAAATCACTTCTTGGCGTGAGTAGCTGGTATAACCAACTTTGGAGCCAAAATATATATCTGTGGGTAATGATTGACCTAAAAATCCTTCGATAAACTGACGATCGCTTTCCTCAAAAGTTTCGGGATTTAGATCTCGGGTGAGAAGGTAAGCCATTTTGGTGCTGGCTATGGGAGAAACGGCTTGCTGGGTGTAAATTTCATACATTAACCGCGCCGCCTGGTCTGTGGTGATTTGGTTTCCATTAACTAGGTCTGGAGTTTGCTTTAATTGCAGATCTCTACCTGTGGGTGTTTCTTGTGAGTTGTCGATGGGATAATTTTTCATGCTGAGAATGATTCCAGCATAACCAGCTTGTTCAAAGAATTTGTTAATCTGACTGCGTTGGTTTAGCCAAGTTGTTAAGTCTTTTCCGGTTAAGGCTTCCCCGGAAGTGCTTTGGGTAATAGCATCTACAATTTCACTGGCTGATTGATTATCGGAAATGCGAATCATTTGGTTGAGGTGGTCATGAAATTTCGATTCATCCCTAATTGACCCACGTTCAACTTGATCAAAAAAGCCCACTAACCAAAATAACTTGGCAACGCTGGCGGGAAACCTTAAAATTTGGTTATTGTATCCCGCTTTGTAGTGCTTGCCGGAATCGCTAACATCTACTAAGGTGATCGACAGTGCTTCGGTGGGGAATCCTTTGTTTTTGGCGATCGCTACTGTTTCATTAACGATCGCCTGTAGTTGTGCTTTACTATCCCAGTTGGGTGGTGAGTGCACATTATAACCGCTTTTTATTTCTTCTGTTGATGAGATTTGATCCACTTTTGCGGTTGATAGTTTCACTACTAGGGATCTTACTATCGACAGCATACCCCACCCCAAAGCGAAAGCGATCATCACTAACAATAACAGCCGATCATACCGTAACCTTGGCAGAGCCTTAACATTACTCATAATCCGATTGTTTTTATGGGAGTTTCCCCGTCGGCGAATGTAAACCATTTTCTCAGCATTGACCACAATATCTCAGCATACACAGCATACCTTAACCCAAGGCGATCGCTACCACAGAAACTTCTAATTGTTGATTTTTTCATCAATTTTTAAAAAATGGCCCCCCTAATTTAGCGCCGGGGGTTGACAAGTCCTGGGAACTAATGATACTATCAAGGTAGTAAGTTACACAATGAAAATCTGTCTCAAAATAAAAAAGTTAGCAATATTCCCATTATCTAAAATAGTATCACAGCCTCCCCAAAAAAGCAACCACCTTTCCCCAGAGGAAATTTTTTGTAACATTTCTTAATTTTTCGTTACAAAACTTAACAGAGGGGTTGATTTTCAGTTCAAAGCAGGATTTCGGTCTGTGACTGGGTGAGATAGGACAAAATAGAATCAACAGTTTGTTGCTTGAGCCATCTTTTCTGGACTGCAAGTTCGCCAAACCGGAGATATTTTTGCTGTTGTTCGAGCAAAATCAAGTTAATTTGTTGATCATCCAAAAGCATAGCCTGTTTGAGATAATAACCCAAAGGTTGCCTTTGTTGACTCCCACCAATTTGAGGTAGCTGCTCGGCAAAAAAGTCCACGGTTTCTTGACGTAGCCAACCCAAATCTGTGACAATTTCCCCAAAGCGGAGATTGTGCCTTTGGTCTTGAATTGCAAGCACCCGTTGTACCTGAAGTTCATCTAATAAACCCGCATCCTGAAGTATTTGTCCCAATAGAGGCATTTGCCAATTAGGGATAGCCATGTCTCCCAGAGAGCTAAAGGGGGAATGATAAAGGTTAAGTTTTTGTTGCATGAGTAGCAGAAAAAAGGGCATATCTTCGATGAGATAGCGCTTCCAGAGGCGCAGTGGTTCAGATACGAGTCTGTGTAACCACTCCAGACCGGCTTCACTTATCCACTGAGGTGAACGGGGTTTTTCTCCGGCTTCAAAATCAATAGTCGCGCCAATAGCTAAGAAGATTTTGGCATGGTTGAGTTTATCCTTATGTTTCATAATCCACTTTTCTTGTTTGGGAGCGCCGACCCCAATAGCGAGAACAGAGGCTTTTGAGTGATTAATGCGATCGACAATGCGTTGACATTCAAGTTCGTCTTTTTCAAAGCCAAAGGGTGGAGAGTAGCAGTCAACCACCATTTCACGGCCGACTTTTTCATTGATTTTTACTTTCGCCCTAGCGGCTACACCTTCAGCGGCACCGAGTAAAAATATTGTAATCTCTTCACAATCTCGGTAGTAATTATAGAAGGCGGGAAATAGGTCAGAGCCGGATATTTTTTCAGCAATAGGCTGGTTTAAAAGCCGAGAAGCATAGTAGACAATCTGACTATCACAAACGCGGTAATCCGACTTATTATAGATGTCGTAAAACTCTTTGTCTTTCTGCAATCGCATCAAGTGATCGACATTAGGAGTGAAAACAATACCGCCACGTCTCCCAAGTTCTTCTAGGAGTTGTTCGGTGGTAATATTGTCAATACATATATTGAATAACTTAACTTCGTTCATGATATATGTACCGTGTTTTTACAGTTGTACCAAAAACCAGATGATAGATGGTTTTGATGGAGTTTTTGTTAGGTGTCAGTGGGCTGACTTGTCTGTAACACTTAATGAATGAAACTTAGCACGAATACCTCGGCATATTTTGGTCAACTAAGTTGCACTGAACTACTGCCAATTTTGATTTTGCTAAAAAGAAGGATATAGTAGGAAAATGGCTGGTTTAGTGACAAGTAAATCAAACTATCATGGGGATTTCACGCTGGAGGTGAAACGATAAAAACCACCCAGCAGCCAGTGCGGTGCTAAAACCGAATCCCTTGGCTGAGGCAGTTAACCAGATCATAAGGGTGAATAGCCTATAAAATCAAGAAGATTATGTAAACAATTAAGAGGCTATTGTAAAGCTTTAGTGAAGCTGGAGGGTAAAATCTCGATCGCCTTGAATACAGAAACCGGGGGCTGTATCAGGTAGATCAGCCCCATGGTTGAATTAGAGAGAGGGTTATGGCTTAATCCTGATAAGCGGTCATAGGCGCACAGGAACAGACAAAATTGCGATCGCCAAAGGCATTATCAATGCGACCCACAGGCGGCCAATATTTATAGTCACGAGTCCAAGCGGCGGGATAAGCGGCCACTTCCCGGGAGTAGGGACGATTCCACTCACCCAAAATCAGAGATTCTGCGGTGTGGGGGGCTTGTTTAAGGGGGTTATTTTCCCGGTCAAACTCCCCGGACTCAATGGCAGCAATTTCCTGACGAATAGCAATCATAGAGGCACAGAAACGATCCAACTCATCGAGGGACTCACTTTCTGTAGGTTCCACCATCATAGTACCAGCTACCGGCCAAGAAATAGTAGGGGCGTGGAAACCGTAATCCATGAGTCGTTTAGCGATATCATCGACATCGATATTGGCGGATTTTTTAAGCGATCGCAAATCCAAAATACACTCATGGGCAACTGTACCATTGTTACCCTTATAGAGAATCGGATAAACCCCCTGTAGGCGACGCGCCATATAATTAGCATTGAGAATGGCGACCTCCGTAGCTTTTTTCAAGCCAAACGCGCCCATCATAGCAATATACATCCAGGAGATGACCAGAATACTAGCACTACCCCAAGGCGCAGCCGAAACCGCGCCGCCTTTGGGAGTTTCCCCCATATCCACGACACAATGACCGGGTAAAAACGGTAATAGGTGTGGCATCACCCCAATGGGACCCATTCCCGGACCACCGCCGCCGTGGGGTATACAGAAAGTTTTGTGCAAATTCAGGTGACAGACATCAGCGCCAAAATCTCCGGGACGACATAACCCCACCTGTGCATTCATATTAGCACCATCCATATAGACCTGACCCCCGCAGCGGTGGATGATGTCACAAATATGGCGAATACCGTCTTCAAACACGCCATGAGTTGAGGGATAAGTTACCATCAAAGCAGCGAGTTGGTCTTGATGCTGTTCCGCTTTTTGCTGCAAATCATCAATATCAATATTACCCTGACTGTCGCATTTAACAGGTACAACTTTCATGCCACACATAACGGCACTAGCGGGATTAGTACCGTGGGCAGATTCAGGAATTAGACAAATATGGCGTTGATTTTCTCCTCGGCTTTGATGATAACCACGAATTGCTAATAAACCTGCGTATTCCCCTTGAGAGCCAGCGTTAGGCTGTAGAGAAATACCAGCAAATCCGGTAATTTCTGCCAACCATTCCTCAAGCTGTTGGCACAAAATCTGATAACCCTGAGTTTGAGATTTAGGTGCGAAGGGGTGCAACTTGCCAAACTCCGGCCAGGTGACGGGAATCATCTCGGCGGTGGCGTTAAGTTTCATGGTACAGGAACCGAGAGGAATCATAGAGGTAGTGAGGGATAAATCCCGACTTTCTAAGCGGTGTAAATACCGCAATAATTCGGTTTCTGAGTGATGGCTATTAAAAACGGGGTGAGTTAGGTAGGCAGAAGTGCGAGTTAAATGGGGGGGAATGGCGGATTTTATGGCAAGTTCTTCTAAGCCAAAGTGTAGGGGTTTACCCATGGCAAAAATTTCCAGCAGATTAATAATATCTGCGGTGGTGGTAGTCTCATCTAGGCTGATACCAATAGAGTTATCGGCTATTTGTCGTAGGTTAATCTGGCGGAGTTGGGCGAGGGTGATAATTTCTGATGAGGATATATCGCCTAATTCCACTTGTAGGGTATCAAAAAAGTGATGATTGGCGATCGCATATCCCAGCTTTTGCAAACCCGTCGCCAACACCAGAGTTAACTGGTGGATATTCTCAGCGATCTGTTTTAAGCCTTGTGGTCCATGATATACCCCATACATACTAGCAATGACAGCTAACAGAACCTGGGCGGTACAGATATTACTGGTGGCTTTATCGCGGCGAATATGTTGTTCTCTGGTTTGGAGGGCGAGTCGGAGGGCGGGTTGACCCTGGCTATCAATGGAAACCCCCACCATACGACCAGGACAGGAGCGTTTAAAGGCTTCCCTGGTGGCAAAATAAGCCGCATGGGGTCCTCCATAACCTAGGGGAACACCGAGGCGCTGGGTGCTTCCTACGGCGATATCAGCGCCTAATTCTCCTGGGGGTGTCAGTAGGGTAAGGCTGAGGATATCTGCAGCCATGGTAATAATGGCTTTATGGTTATGGGCGGTTTGGATAAATTCCCGATAGTCGTAAATTGCGCCATTAGTGGCGGGGTATTGCAATAAAGCCCCAAAAATTGGCTCGCTAAAGTCGAAGGTGCGGAAATCTCCAATAATGATTTCAATACCTAGGGGTTTGGCCCTAGTTTCTAGGACATCTATGGTTTGAGGGTGACAGTCTTGGGAGACAAAAAAGTGATGGGCTTTGGCTTTGCTAATTCCATAACTCATGGTCATGGCTTCGGCGGCGGCGGTCCCTTCATCAAGAAGGGAGGCATTAGCGATTTCTAGCCCGGTTAGGTCGATAACGAGTGTTTGAAAGTTTAGTAGGGCTTCTAAGCGTCCCTGGGCTATTTCGGCTTGGTAGGGAGTATATGCGGTGTACCATCCCGGATTTTCTAGGATGTTCCGTTGGATGATGGGGGGGGTTATACAGTCGGAGTAACCCATACCGATAAAAGAACGGTAAACCTGATTTTTACTGGCAATTTCGCGGAGTTTGACTAAAGCCTGATGTTCTGTAAGGGGGGCGGGTAGGTTCAGGGGACGGTTTAAACGAATGCCTTGGGGGATGGTATTATCAATCAGGCTTTCTATACTGTTGTATCCGATCGCTGAGAGCATTTGTTGAATTTCAGCGTCATTGGGGCCGATATGTCGGTTGAGGAATTGATCGGCGGGGGTTCTATTGATGTGACCATCACGGGGATGGCTGAGATTCGATGTACTATGGTTTGGGGATTTGGTGGGACCGGGTAAATTGATATCCAGCATGAAACTCCGACTGATTCAACAAAGATCATTTAAAACAGAATCATCAAATTGTAGTCCCATTATCCCGGAATGGGTATAATGGCGGCTTGATGGAAAGTGTACAACAGATGATCGCTGGTGTTGGCTATGATAAAGTGACATTCTCTATGGAAACTAAGGTTTATCCGGTTATTTGGCATGAGGATCGCGTCTTACTAATTGACCAAACTCGCCTGAGTCATGAGTATGCGATCGTGGAAATTAAACGCTATGAAGATATGGCTAGGGCGATCGCTACTATGATTGTCCGAGGGGCTCCGGCTATTGGTATTGCGGCCGCTTATGGTATGTATTTGGGGGCGCGGGATATTCAAAAAAGCGATCGCCATGGGTTTTTGGCGGAACTTGAAGGAGTGGCGAAGATTTTGGGGAATACTCGCCCCACGGCGGTAAATTTGTTTTGGGCTATTGAAAGAATGCTGAAAACCGCTAGGGAAACTTCCGTTTCTGTGTCGGAAATTCCCCAGGTGCTATTGGCGGAGGCTCAGAAAATTCAAACGGAGGACTTGAATACTTGTCAGGCGATCGCAGATCACGGACTGGCGGTTTTACCGAAAACTCCCGAACAGCTTAATATTTTGACTCACTGTAACACGGGATCTTTGGCTACGGCGGGTTATGGTACGGCTTTGGGGGTCATTCGATCCTGTAAGGCGGCGCAACGGTTGGGACGGGTCTATGCTGATGAAACTCGCCCTCGTCTACAGGGAGCCAAATTAACTACTTGGGAATGTGTACAGGATCAGATCCCGGTGACTTTGATTGCCGATAATATGGCCGCTCACTGTATGAAGTTGGGGTTAATTCATGCGGCGATCGTTGGTGCCGATCGCATTGCGGCTAATGGAGATACCGCTAATAAAATTGGCACTTATAATGTGGCTTTGGTGGCTCGTGCCCATAATATCCCGTTTTTTGTCGCCGCTCCTCTGTCTACGGTAGACTTTCGATTGCAGAGCGGGGAAGGTATCCCGATTGAGGAAAGAGACCCCAAAGAACTTTATCAGATTGGCTCGACTACTATTTGTCCTCCAGGTGTGGAATTTTATAATCCGGCTTTTGATGTGACTCCGGCTGAGTTAATTACGGCAATTATTACTGAACATGGGGCTGTAGCGCCTGGGGATCTCAAAAATCTTATGGTTCATCAACCCTCCTGAATGTGTTGCTACCTCTAACCAGAACAGGATTTGAGCAGCCAACCAATTACTACCCCTAGTCCCCCAAAACGGACCGCTTGCCAAAAGGGTTCTTTGAGGCTACCCCAGGTAAACAGGCTGCTTTCTAAGTTGAGTTCTACGGCTTCTAGTTCCTGGGTAAGCTGTTTTAATTCTTCCTTGAGTTGTTGGGATTTTATCTGCTGGAGTTGGGGGATCACTTGGTCGATGCGGTTTTTCAGCTCCGCTTGACGTTGGCGATCGCGCTGAATTTGAGCTATCCTCTCTTGTATGGTGGCGATCGCTTTCGAGGCCGCGTCGAGGGCTTCTTCGATTTCTTCCTGGTCTCGATTCAGTTGAGAATCATTGGGGTTCGGTTGGGATGAGGTATTTCTTGGCATAATGATTAGAAAATGCTCCCAACTTCAAATATAAAATCACCATGAGTCATTCTAGTTCAACCCAAATTGATAATGCCGAGACTTTGCAACTAGCCCAGAAACTGGCTGAACATTTGGCTATTTCTGAACGGGACTGGCATCGCCTCAAATCAAATCGTAATGCTCGCGCTCGGGAACAGGTAGCGGCGGCTTTGATTTTTTTGCTCAAGGATGAACCATCTGAGGCTATGCCTAGATTACAACAGGCGATCGGTTGGTTAGATCGGTCGATTTCTGCACCTCCGTGTCCTACTCATGGCTCTAAATCATCCTCCAAATGAGTTGTTTAATCAAATATCCCACAGATAGCCCTACCAGCCTCGACTAGACTGTGAGAGAACCGGGATCTCTTTACTTAGGATTAGTTCGGTTCCATCTTGGTTCCACTCCACGCGATCGAATATTTGCTCAAGAATATACAATCCTCGTCCGCATTCATGTTCATCATGGGGTAGTGCAGGGTCATCCCAGCAGTTATCATTAGTTTCCACTGCTGACAGGTTACATTCACAGGAGGGGGGTTTAAATCCCCCTCCTTGGTCTGATATCAACCACCAGAACTGATTATTGATGATCGCAAAACGAACGACAACCGTTTTGCTGGGATCTAGCTTATTGCCGTGTTTAGCAGCATTAACTAGGGCTTCTTGTAGTCCTAGTCTGATTTCATCTTGGCACTCCGACGGGATTTCGGCGAGAAGTAAATCCAAAATCGATCCCAGATAGAGTGTAGAAGCAAAGCTAATTGTGACCCAGTTACGTTTAACCGGACGCGATGATATGGCAATCACTTAGAAAACTCCCAGGCTTTCAGGTGAACTATTTCCACCAACTGCATAGTTGTGAATACTCCACTTATGTTGAATCAAGCTGTTGTTTAAGTTTAAGTACCCGTCCCTAAATTAATATTAGCAAAAAAATCCGTCAAATGCACATTTCCTCAAAAATAATCTGCAATTGTCTTTAAATCTAATGATAGTAACCATGACTTACCACAGGGTCTGGCCAATGTAGTGCTGTTGACCCAACCCTCGAATATGTTTGGCTTATCGATATTGTCTATTCCCTAGTTATCATGATTAATTATCTGAGGACATCACCCTTTTCTCAAATGTAGTGATTGGGGAGCAACATTCCCACTGGAGGCAGTCCCAGAGAACTTATATCCTGGATATAACTGATCCGCCATAATCTACTGTATCATCAGATACCAAATTCCCAATTTTAGCGATCGCCTCACTGCATAAATCTAGTATTTTGTCAACCCCATGCACGGAATAACTAGGATTTTCAAGACGGGCCAAGATTATACCATAGTTAATGACAAGTTAATCATAATTTTGTCCCCCCCACATTTATGATATAACTTCCCGTTAATTTATTGACACCAATTAGTAGGGGAACAATTCAATAGCCAACTGTCAATTAAAGAGGCTAAGTTGTATATAGGAATCGTGAGACCCAACGTGATTATAACCATCTTCAATATATTTAAGAAGAGAACCTGCCACATATTCAGCTAATTTGACGGGAACCGCATTGCCAATCATCTGTTCTAAGTCGGATTTACTCCCCTCAAATTTAAAAGACTTAGGAAAGGTTTGGATATAACTTCTTTCCATAGTTGTTAGTGGTCGTAGAGAGGGATTGAGGTCACAGGCATCGCCTTGATGTTTTTGATCAGTTTTAGGGATAGGTCGATTTACACCTCGCACTGTTGGACTAGGTTCATAGATACTAAAAATTCCTCGCCTTTGATAACTTCTGGGGTGCCGATAAAAATACTCAATTCCCAAACTCAAACCTAGATAATCAAAAACTGTCATCGGCTTGGAGGCATAATTTTTGAACAAATAAGGTTCTAAAGCATTGTCTTTTCCTTCTAGTTCACCGATGAGAAAATATCGTTTTCTGGCTTGTGGAACCCCACAATAACTAGCATCAAGAACTGATGCAGTTAAACCATAGCCACTGTTTTTTAAGATTTGCCAAGTCACTTTAAGAGTTTGAGTATTGGTGATTCTCGAAACATTTTCCATCACAAAAAATTGAGGCTTAATAGAAGCAATAATTCCAGCAAAATTGATAGTTAAGTTAGCACGCCCTAAACTTTCATCCCTTTTCCCCGCGCTGGAAAAATCTTGGCATGGAGGGCCACCAATAATGACTTCTGGTTTCCACTCTCCTAGAGTATTTATAACGCTTTCTTTGGATAAATCAACTTGAAAAATGGGATGGCTGAAGTTACGTTGATAAACTTTAATGGCTGGCTTCCATATCTCGAATGCGGCTTTCATGTCAAATCCAGCATTTTGAAATCCCAAAGATAATCCACCACATCCAGCAAACAAATCTATAGTTCTCATAGTTCACAAATTTATGGTAAAAATAAATCCGGTGAGTTGTATATTATAGCATCAAACCTTCTTTCGGGACTCAGTAAATTTTGACCGTCTCCTAAAATAATATTTTTGATTTCCTGCTTGAGGATTCTTGGTTTTCGTAAATACTCTGATTTCATATATTCGTGAGTTATTTTTCCATTAACTGCAAATGCTTTATCATTTTTGGTATTGTATGAGCAAGAATCAATAATGCTTACATAGTCAAATAATCCTCGATCAGCAAAATCACTTAACATTTTATATAGCCAAATCACTGTTCGTGTATATCTGGAAATTTTGATAATTTTACCAAAGGTTTTTATTTCTTGTTTGGCTAAATTGACAAATAATCTACTAAAGCAAATATCACTCCAAATAAATACATCTAAACAGTTGGTAGACAATTGGGGAGACTTTCCCTGAGTTTTCCAAATTGGCTGCATTAAAAATGGCTTTTGACCTAAAACAATATGACTCATTAAGTTATCGATCGCTTCTATCATAGTTGAAACATAAGGGATTACTGATAGGGGTTCTGTCCAATCTAAATCTTGTGGAAATGTTAATTTTAGTAATTCCGCTATATTAGTTCCTTGTTGCCGAAGAGTAGAGGCTATGCTACAGGCTAAATAAACAATAGTATCGGGTCGTACTACAATTTCACAGCCGTACTCATTTTCAGGTAGTTCGCAAGTTGTATTATCTGGTAATGCGGTCAGTTTAATTTCCATAGGACGCAAACAAAGTCCGTTAGTTTGGGTAACTAAATCAACTCTGGGAAGAGTACCAATTAAATATTGTTGATAGGGTGTAAATGGTGATTCAAAAGCATAAAATGCTAGATCGGATTGGGGATTAATACCAAAAACATCTTCGGTGGCAATCTTTGTATGTTCAATCTCTAAGTTAGAATTTACTTTAATATATATATTTTCAAGATTGATATCATGCAAATAGCAACATAAAGCTGTCGGAAAAGATGAATTAAAACAATTTTTTTCCCAGGCTTTTTTTTGTAAAAAATCTCGATTAGAATATCTGATACCAAATAATCCAGGCTGCTTTTTAACCATTTTTATCATGCTTGAGTTGTTTATGCACAATATAACAAAAATTTACCCGCCACCGCTACAATAATTAATCAATCATCCGTCCTAGTTATTTACAACAATCACTAGGGGAACAATTCAATAGCCAACTGTCAATTAAAGAGGCAGATTGAATCGAACGAGCGAACTGATATTCAGCATAGCGACGCAGTATTTTTTCCACGGTTATCCAAGCTGAGGGTTGATAGGTGTTCCAGATATTAGTTAATTCTGATTGGGCTAAATGTTGAAGAATGGCTAAGGGTTCTGCTGCTATGCGGGCATCAATTTTGATAGATATTTCCTCAGTTATATAATCTCCAGATGCTTCGGAAACTGAGGATGATTGATGGTCATTATGTTGGCTTTGAATGCGGGATAATGCGGCTAAATTAATAATACCGCCAGCCGCTAAACTGAACCCTACCAACCAATTAGGGTCGCTTAAATTAGGGTTTAAAGGATGTTGAGTTAGACAACATAACTGGACCTGGGGAGCAATTCCCGCCCAAGCTAAGAGGTGAAAAATTCCATGAGTTAAACGGGCGACTATATCGATCGCATTTTCTTCTGTAGAGGTATTAGGGAGTTCTTCTAGGCGGTCTAAATGTTCTGACAATAGCAAAAATAGTTCCGGTTGAGGTTGTTCGCTCAAGGCTTGACTAAGAACCAATTCAGCCAAATATTGACCAGCGGCTAATTTACCCAAATTTTTAGCGAGTCCACTATGGGAATTGATAATTTCCGCCTGGGTAATTTTATCAAGCGATCGCCCTTTCGCAATTAACCACTGATTAACCACAAATAAACCCGTAGTCCCCCCCAAACGCGATCGCGATTTTCTCGCCCCCGGTGCTACCACTCGCATCAGACCAAATTCTGGTGTTAAAATAGTTAATAGGCGATCGGACTCTCCCAGAGGGATCGCCTTTAAAATAATCCCAGTAGCTTTATAAGTACGACTCATTAATCCTAATTTTCTTGGTTGAGTTGATGTCCACCGTTGCGGATAATCTGCACCCCTCCAGAAGTACCTAAACGGGTCGCCCCCGCCTTCCAAAGTGCGATCGCCTGCTCATGGGTGCGAATACCTCCAGAAGCCTTAATTCCCACCTGAGACCGCGCTACTTGCTTGAGTAAGCTAACATCCTCGACCGTCGCACCCCCATAATATCCCGTGCTAGTTTTCAGATAAGAAACCCCCGCATCAATAGCCAATTCCGCCGCCAGACGTTTTTCTGCGTCTGTCAAAACTGCTGTTTCCAAAATGGCTTTAACCACCACTCCTGTTTCCTCGCAAATTTCGGCTAATTCCCGGTTCAACTCATTAGTTTTTCCCGACTTTAACCAACTTAAATTAATCACCACATCCAACTCAGTCGCCCCATTTTCCACTGCTTCTAAGGCTTCATAAAGTTTCACGGCGGAAGTATTAGCACCACAGGGAAACCCAATTACAGTACAAACTTTAGGCTTTTTATTTTGCAGGAGTTCCCGCGCCAGTTTCACAAAAGTAGGGAAGATACAAACGGAAGCGAAATTATATCGATCCGCTTCCTCGCAACACTTTTTAATTTGTTCATCATCAGCCATCTGATTTAATAAGGTATGGTCAATTAGGGGCGCAATATCAATATCATCGTAAGATTCTCTCATCATAGGATTATCTGATTCAGTCTCATATATTTAACTTAATTTTATTCAAGTGATAATAGGGAGCAAATTTGCTCCCCATCACTAATTATTTCAAGCTGTAACTTCTGACAAAAGTTCGGCGGGCGGCAATTCCGCCGACTCCACTTTTTTAAAATTCTCTAGTTGTTGAGTAATTTCAGCAGTTACGATGTCACGATATTCGAGGAAATGTTCATTGTGGGCGCAGACCGTTAAATAATGTTCCCAAACCGCCGGGTTATGGCGGAGAATACCAAATAAATGATGCCAAAATTTCCCACGAGTCGATCGCTTAATTCCTTGTCGCCAAATAATAATTGCCAAAGCCCGTAAATCCACAAATTCAGGGGTTTTAAAAGGGGTTTTACTGCGAGGTGCGCCTAATTTCAGGAAACAGTTATAGGTTCTGTCCAAATAGCGATCGGGTTCATAGAGAGTCCGAAAAGCCTGGATATATTCGGCGGCAATTTCTTCCACCGGACGAGTCGGAATAAAGTTCATTAACATAGTTTGGTTAGTAGCGTGTTGGCTAATGTTTTCCCGATCTGCTAGTAACCGTCCTTCTTTGTCCAACCGATGCCATAATCCAGTATTGGGAAGGGCTTGTAACATCCCCAACATCGCAGTAGGAATACCCGCCTGATCTACAAACTCAATCACCCGGGAAGCCGCCCCAGATTTTTCGCCATCAAAACCGATAATAAATCCCGCCATGGGTCGCAACCCCGCCCGGATAATTTTATCAACCGATTCGCTTAAAGAACTGCGGGTATTTTGGTATTTCTTAGTTAAAGCTAAACTGGCTTCGTCCGGGGTCTCAATGCCTAAAAATACCCCATCAAAATTACAGTCAACCATCATATCCATGAGTTCTTCATCGGCGGCTAAATCCACTGATGCTTCTGTATTAAATCGGAAGGGATATTGATGTTCAATTTGCCAAGTCTTGAGGGCTTTTAGCAATAACTTAACATTGCGTTTATTGCCGATAAAATTATCATCGACCATAAACACTCCCCGCCGCCATCCTAATTCATAGAGATAATCTAATTCTTTGAGGAGTTGTTCGGGATTTTTGGTGCGGGGTTTGCGCCCGTAGAGTACAATGATATCGCAAAATTCGCATTGGAAGGGGCAGCCACGGGAAAACTGGACGGACATGGAGTCATAAGCATCTAATTCCAGCAGATCATAACGAGGAACTGGAGTAGTGTTAACATCAGCTTTATCTGGCGATCGGAAAGTCCCACTGGTTTCTCCCCGGTTAATGGCGGCGACAAATTGGGGTAAGGTGATTTCGCCTTCGTCTAGGATTAAATAATCGGCTTCGGCTGCAACTTCACCAGGGACTGAGGTGGCATAAGGTCCACCAACGGCGACGGGTTTACCCCGGCGTTTGGCTTCCCGAATTTGTGACAGCAGATCGACTTTTTGGACGATCATGGCGGTGAGAATGACTAGATCCGCCCATTCCCATTCGGCTTCGGTGACGGGTCGGATATTGCGATCGACTAGCTTAAATTCCCATTCTTGGGGCAAAATTGCGGCTACGGTGATCAGCCCTAGGGGAGGTAACAGGACTTTGCGATCAACCAGTTCCAGAATTTTGTCGTAGGACCAGAAGGTTCTAGGAAACACTGGATAAATTAGTAAAACTCGCATTTAATCAATACCTCATTGGTTTAATATGGCGATCGCTTTTGGTCGCGGAACTATAGAATGATGCGGCATCGAACCTGGGGTAATAGGTTTGGGCTAATTAGGTTTCCGCAGGATAGATTCCGCGATATCATAACAAAGGCACACAAAATTTAACATTTTTGCTAAAGTTAAGTTACAGGATATCGCAAATATGCCAGTTCAAGTTGGAGACCTCGCCCCCGATTTTACTTTAACCTCCCAGACCGGGGAATCGGTTAGCCTCAAAGATTTTCGGGGTAACAAAGCAGTAGTGCTTTATTTTTACCCTAAAGATGATACCCCAGGATGCACGGCGGAAGCCTGTGCCTTTCGGGACAGTTACACGATTTTTCAGGAAACTGGGGCGGAAGTTATCGGAGTCAGTGCGGACTCCCCCGATGAACATCAGAAATTTGTCGGTAAGTATAATTTGCCTTTTACTCTGTTAAGTGATCAGGGAAATCAGGTGCGGAAATTATACGGAGTTCCAGCCACTTTATGGATACTTCCCGGTCGGGTGACTTATGTAATCGATAATCAGGGGGTAGTCCGACACATTTTTGATTCCATGTTGGATTTTAAAGGTCATGTGGATGAAGCCTTAAAAACTTTGCGTTCTATGTCTGCTGTCTAGGTGGACTTGGGGCAAAATTATGGCGGGCTATAATGCCCGCCCTGGCATAATTCGTATTTATTAAAATCTCTATTCTCAGCTTTGCCATACTTAACATTTAACCCTTCTATATACCTAGTCATGAAATGAAAATTAATAGCTCTGCTTTGATTCCCATGCCATTGGCGGCACATCTTGATTTTTCCAGGCATGAAAGTTGGGTTAAAATGTTACTATTGAATGGGGAAAAAGTCGGGGTTATCCTAATTCAGATGACGATCGCCATCATGGCGGGATGGCTTTTAACTTCCTTAAATATGCCAGTCGGATGGCTTCTCGGTCCCATGATTGTCGGGATTTTATTAGCCCTAATTTGGCACAAGTCTACACCTTTACCCAAGTCTTTTAACCTTTTAGGACAGGCGATCGTTGCTTTAACTACTGCTACTAGATTTTCCCCGGAAACTTTGACACTCGGTAAAACCTACGCTTTACCCCTATTAGGTTGTATTGTAGTAACAGGTGCCATGAGTGTCTGTAATGGCTATCTATTATGGCGGTGGGCGAAAATCGATCGCACTACCGGATTTTTAGGTTGCATTCCTGGCGCAGGTCCTAGTTTAGTAGCTATCAGTGAACAAATGGGTGCTGATGCGATCGCCGTCGCCGTCCTCCAATATATCCGCATTCTCCTAGTCGCTTTAATTATCCCCACCCTAGCTAGTTTCTGGTTTGCTTCCCCTGGGGTTCAGGAAATGCCATTAGTCCTCTCTCCCCTATCTACTTCCCTATCGACTCCCCCCCACGCCCCAGCTTTCCTTAACTGGCTAATTCTCTGCGTCTGCGGTGGTTTGGGAGTGTGGCTAGGACCTGTGCTGCGGCTTCCTTCTTCCCTATTTCTCGGCCCTTTTTTGGCGGGATTAATTGGCTTTTGGAGTTTACCTTATACCTTTGAAATGCCACCCCTAGGCTTTACTGCGGGGTTGGTATTAGTGGGACTCGGTACGGGTCTAAAATTTGATGGTAACACCGCCAAAAAGTTAATTAAAGCCGTATTAATTGAGTTAATCTTAGTATTAGTTTTAATTGGAAGCTGTTTAGGAGTTGGATATATATTCCATCTAGTTACTAAAGTTGACACCATGACCGCTATTTTAGGGTCAACCCCCGGCGGCATTACAGCTATGATAGCCACAGTCCTACAACTAGGGGGAGATTCCGGCTTGGTCATGGCCATGCAAATGACCAGAATGCTATTAATCCTGCTAATTGTACCCTGGGTTTTACAGCAGATGATGATTGACAAAAAAGGATAATCGACTATCCACCAGATCTCATGTAGGGGCGGGTTCGTCTATATCCTCCCCTCCTAGGGATAAGATAAATCAACCCGCCCTCTGAGGGTTCGCCTATATCCTCCCCTCCTAGGGATAAGATAAATCAACCCGCCCTCTGGAGGTTCGCCTATATCCTCCCCTCCTAGGGATAAGATAAATCAACCCGCCCTCTGGAGGTTCTCTGAGGGTTCACTTAGGAAATGTAATAGGAAATGTAATTGGTATCGGAATCAACTTCTGTGGTTGAGGGTTCCGTGGGTGTTTCCGTGGGTGTTTCTGTGGGGGAGTCTGTGGGTGTTTCCGTGGGTGTTTCCGTGGGGGAGTCTTGGTAGACTAGCCGCCAAACTAAATAACCACCGGCGATCGCCAAAATCAATAAAGCCAGAATCAATAAAGCCTGCTTCAAGCGGTGGAGACGAGTAGCCCTCTTGTCAACAGAAGTCACAGCTTCTTCTTCCATCAGCGCCCGTGATGCGGCCGTAAATTCCGACTCTAAGGGTAGAGGCTCTTGAGTGGTCGCGGTGGGTTCGACCATAACCAGTTTTTGAGGAGAAACCCCAAAATAAGTCAAAACCACCGAAACATTATCCCGACCATTTTGAGTATTAGCCACATCAATCAAATCCCGAACCGCTGATTCTAGGGATTTTTCCCCCCGTAAAACCAAAGGCCCATAGTCCGCCCAAGTTTTCTCAACCCATTGGTTGTCACTGAGTCCATCAGAACACAACAAAAGTAGACCATCAGACTCAATGATAAACCGTTGGACTGCCGGGCGCAAAAATTCCGCCTCTCGGGTTCCCAAGGCTTGAGTTAAAGCGCCGCCATCCCGCCGTTGTTTAGCATCCCAGTACACAGCACGACCCAGACGCACTTCCCGGATGGTAACATCATCATCAATAGTCAACTGTTGACAAGACTCCGGCGTTATCCAATAGGCGCGACTATCCCCGACATTTACAATATAAAGTTCATGGGCATTGTTAAAATCCAAACTAGAGCCACGTCTAGCGCGTTGTGGGAGTTGTAGTGCCATAACTAGGGTAGTTCCCATGCGCTGCTTAGATGAGCGCTCCTGCTCATCATTTTGGGCGGCAATGACATTATTAACAACTCTGGTAATTTCCTGAAGTTGATGGGCGATCATAACGGGGGAAAGTAGGGTTTCCTGTTGCTCAACTTCCATGATGAAGCTGTGAATCAACGGCTTAATTGATTGGACAGCCAACCCGCTGGCAATTTCGCCACCTTCATGACCGGCTACGCCATCACAAACTAAACTCATGTAGGGGATGAGTCTGTCATTGGGGTAAATATCTGTTTGCTTGATATCGGTAGCTGTGGGGTAGCAACAATCTTCATTGTGCGATCGCATCATACCCACATCTGTTTGACCTGCTACTGCTATATGTAAGGGCAACTCAGATGCTTGTTCTAATAAGATCTGGTTAAGTTGAGTGGCGATCGCCTCTATGGCATCCTCTGGGCTATGGCGTAAGACTTGCACAATATCCTGTAAAGGCTGGCGGACTCTGTCATGGGCGGTCTCAATCAAAACTGACCAAGACTCAGCCAGATCTCGCAGGGTTGGTTGTATCTTACCCTGATGTAACTCCCGCAATCGTACCCGCCAGCCATGTACTCGCAGGTTATGCTTAATTAGTAAACTATAGGTAGCTCCCTGTTCACACAGAGGAATCCACAATTGTAGAATCTGCCATAGCCAGTAAACTTGACGCACTGCAGTGGCTTCCGGCCATGCTTCTACCAACGACGGGTATAAACTGCCGCGATCATCAACCGGGATATTATCCAGAAGCACAATATCAACCATATCCTCAGCAGTGAAGTTGTAAACCCCATACACGCTGGGAATATGCAGGTGGTAAGGATACAGATACAAATAGGATACGATCGCATCCGATAAGCGATCGGGAAGTACCGGAGGCACTCCTGGCTTAGTATCCAACCAAATTTGGGGGGCCGTCACATAGTAGCGGTTGCCAACTATTTGTCCGGGTTGCATGGACTGAGCCGCAGAACCCACCGCCCACAAATAGCGATAGGTTAGGGGTGTCTCACAGGTAGCACAGATTTCCTCTCCCAAGACATTACTTGGTTTCGGACAGACTGGGTTGGTGCAGTAGATCGGGGGTGGTGATGAACTGCTGATTTGCAATAGTTTATGTAAAGACACTCTGAAGATATGTTGCCGATAGGACTAAACCAGGAACATGAAAGATAAAATGATTGTAGCTCCTGTTGATCATAGCAATCCATTAATTATCAAATTTGCGCGCATCAACTCCAGAGCCCTAAATTCCCGGGAGGCTTGTTGAATCGATGTTTGCCAATCCTACACTCGTTTGGTTGCTGGCTGGGGCCGTGTTATGTTTGATGGAGTTATTTCTTCCTACGGCCTTTGTCGAGTTTATGATGGGCGTGAGCGCCTTGGTAGTAGCCGCGATCTCTTTGATCTTGCCTAATGTTCCCATACAGATAGCTCTCTGGATGATATTATCTGTCGCATCTATAATGGTAGTGCGCCGTTTATTACCAAACCGTCGGGTGGCTATCCTGGAAGAAGCAACGGAGGCTGAAACTTTGACGGAAATTTTGCCGGGACAAACTGGACGGGTAATTTATGATGGTATTTCTTGGCGGGCACGTTCTGAGGGAGAATATGCGATCGCCCCTCGACAAAAAGTCTTGGTTGTCAATCGAGAGGGAAATACCTTAGTTGTCGTTCCTGAAAAGTTAATCAATTCCTAACTACTTGATCCGAATTTAACATCAGAGGAAAATCAACCATGGAACAGCTATTCTTGATCATTATTTTACTCTTCGGTGGCTCCACACTGGCAGGTTCTGTCAAAATTATCAATCAGGGCGATAGAGCCTTAGTCGAAAGCCTCGGTAAGTATAATGGCCGCACCTTGGATCCTGGTTTAAACTTTCTTTTACCTTTCTATCATCGCGTGGCTTATAAGGAAACTGTCCGGGAACAAGTCCTTGATATTCCTCCCCAAAAATGTATTACCCGCGATAATGTTTCCATTAGCGTTGATGCTGTGGTTTATTGGCGGATTATGGATTTGGAAAAAGCCTGCTATAAGGTTAATAACCTACAGGCTGCTATGGAAAATATGGTGCGAACCCAGATCCGTTCCGAAATGGGAAAGCTCGAACTTGATCAAACTTTTACCGCCCGCACAGAGGTTAATGAAATGCTATTGCGGGAATTGGATATCGCTACTGACCCCTGGGGTGTGAAAGTTACACGGGTCGAATTACGCGATATTTGCCCTACTAAGGCGGTAATGGATGCTATGGAGTTGCAGATGTCTGCAGAACGACAAAAACGGGCTTCTATTCTGGCTTCCGAAGGAGAACGAGAATCTGCTGTTAACTCCGCTAAAGGTCGGGCTGAGGCGCAAGTATTAGCTGCTGAAGCTCAACAAAAGGCTGTGGTACTGGAGGCGCAAGCACAACGTCAATCTCAGGTTCTCAAAGCCCATGCTACGGCGGAAGCTATCCAAATTCTAACTAAGACTCTCCAAAGTGACCCGGAAGCCCGCGAAGCCTTGCAATATCTGTTAGCCCAAAACTATATTGAGATGGGAGCTACTATCGGTAATAGTGATAGCAGTAAGGTGATGTTTATGGACCCGCGATCTATCCCCGCCACTCTTGAAGGTATGAAATCTCTCATTTCTGATACCCCTAGTTCTTAATTCACTGATCGCAATCGACGATTCATATATGCACAAAATGTCGTTTTTGTCAAGACCCCTAAAAATGGCGATCGCCTTAGTCCCCCAAAACTCGTGCATCGTGAATTTTTAATTTTGGTCGGAAAATAATCCTAACCCCGACAGAATCGGGGTTTTGGGCTCTGTTTTTGCGTCAAGACACAACAAGCCCTTGGGAGCGATTTCTCCAATGGTACCATAACCCCCATAATCTCGTCAACTATTTGCGAGGGATTTTCAATTAAATTGTATTAATTCTTAACAATATTTTGAAATTCAAATCTATTTAGTCGTATCAATCAGCAAAAATTATATTTTGTGGTATTTGAGGACAAGGAATAATGGATAATTGATAATGGATAATTGATAAACAATTTTAGTAAATAGATGAATTCTGAATCTTGTATTTTTCTCGCGGGTGCGAGTCGGGGTGTAGGTCGGGAAATTGCCAATTGTCTGAGGGGAGAAGAAGTTAAGGTTAGGGCATTATTGCGATCGCCTGCCAGCGGACCAGAACTAGAAAGAATGGGCATTGAAATTGTGATGGGAGATGCTCTAGATCTGGCGGCGGTTGAACAGGCGGTGGCAGATGGGCCGGCTATTTCTGCCATGATTAGCACCATTGGCGGTTTACCGAAAGATGGTCAAAGGGCTGATTATTTGGGGAATCGTAACCTGATTGATGCGGCGGTGAAAGCTGGTGTGGGAAAATTCATTTTAATTTCCTCCATTGGTAGCGGAAAAAGCGCTGTAGCTCTCCCTCCCCAGGCTATGGAAACCCTGAAATCAGTCTTGATCGAAAAGGAAAAAGCCGAGGAACATCTGATTAATAGTGGACTGACCTATACTATTATCCGTCCGGGAGGGTTAAAGTCCGAACCAGCTACCGGAAATGGTGTGCTAACGGAGGATTACCGAGTGGCGGGAACTATCCACCGCGCTGATGTGGCGGCTTTGGCTTGCGCTTGCTTGCACTCGGATAAGGCTAATAATAAAATTCTCTCAGCTATCGATCGCCAAATGGCCTATGGTCAAACAGATTTTGAGGTTTTGGATATATAATTATCCCTGAAAATCAACAAATCTTTACTTGTTTGAGGGTTGGGGACTGCATATTAGGATCGCCATCGTTCAACGGTAGACGAATCCAAAATGTAGTTCCTACTCCGGCCGCTGATTCAAAGCTAATCGCGCCGCCATGAGCTTCGACAATAGATTTGGCGATCGCTGTTCCCAAACCCGTTCCCCCCTGTTTTCCATAGGTGACAAAGGCATCAAACAGGTGTTCTTGAATAGCTTTGGGGATACCCGGTCCGTCATCTTTAACCATAATCAGCCCCCAATTATCTTGAGTAGTAGCAGTGATGATAATCTTTCCCTGTGAATTAGGGAAGGCTTCTACAGCATTGCTGACCAGGTTTTGTAGGACCCGTATAATCTTGTTAAGGTCAGCTAGGACGTAGATTTCCTCCGGAATATCAAGGACCAATTCTACATCAGAGGAGTGTAAATAGACTCGGTTTAACTTTTCAAACTGCTGTATAATCTCCCCTATCGACACTGACTTTAAGACCAGGCTAGTGCTTCCCCGGCTAAATTCTAGGACTTCTTCAGCCATTCCTAACATTCGTTGAATTTGCATAGAAATTAGATCGCACCATTCCTCGGTTTCTTCGTCCGGGTGTAGTTCCCTAATCATGGAACTCGAAAGCTGAATACCTGTGAAAGGGCTGCGAAAATCGTGTACAATGGTGTTGACCATTTCCCCCAATAGTTCCATTTTCTGCTTGTGAATCATTTGGTTGACATACTCGTTGGTGGTGTTTCGCAGTTGTTGGGTAATATAGCCGAATAGCTTGAGGACTACTTGACCCTTTGCGTCTTGGAGAATGGTCATCAGGTGATCCTGTGAGATTTTCGCTAGGGTAGCTCCCCCTGGTGTAGCGATCGCTCTCGCACTGCGTGGCTGTCCGTCTAATACCCCAAATTCACCAAAAAAGCTATTGGGTCTAGCCACTGTTACCACTTGATAGCGATCGCCTCCTGTGGACTTACTAAACTCTACTTCCCCGGTTAGCACCAAATATAAGTAGTCGGGAACTTCGCCTTCTTCAAAAATTAGGCTTCCTTCTGGGTAGTATTCGACAAGCGCCAACTGACAAAGTTTATCGGCCTGTTCTGGCTCAAAATAGCTGATAAACTGATGGGATACTAAATCCATGAGTGTATACCTGATCTGCCATTGATATAATGATATGGTTATCCATTTTGATATACTAAAACAATTTATGCACTTTTCGTCAATCCTGTTTTAGTCGTTACCCATCTGGGTTAGGCTTTTCTCAGATTAATTATGACATAGTTTGCAGGTGATCAAGTCTTAATTACTATTAATATTTGTTAACTGTTGTGACTCTAGTTCCCTGATTTGATTGTAAATATCCTGGGATTTTTGGCTGATAATTGTGCGGGTATTTTCCGACAATTCTTGTATGGATGAGTTGATTTGACCGCGCCGAAAGAAGTTTTGATATCCGCCGTTTTCAGCAAATCCTAGAGTTTGGCTATCTCCCCGCTGACTGAGAGTTTTAACTTGCCGAAATTGTTGATTATTGACGGCAATTTGAGCCTGAGCTTCTGTGATATCTAAATCCAGAAAATTGCAGACATTTTTGAGCGATTCAACTGGGTTAATATTCAGGGATTCATAGCTGACCAAGAAAAGGCGATCGCTGCCAGTTTTAGCAGCTTCTAAATAACCGTTAATATGACCACACCATTGATTGATTAAATTCTGACAAAACCCATCTATCCCGGAGTTATTTTCCCGAAACCTAGGCGACCTTAATTGATAGTGATAGTAGGAACAAAGACAATCAGCCGGATGTCTAAATAGGTAGATAATTCGATAATCGGAAATGAGAGCTAATGGTTCATGGGTTTTGATAATCCGAAACGGAATTTTAATCCGAGGGTTGCGATACCAGTCTTCAATATCCACCTTATAAACATCTGGGATCACATTCCCTCCTGGTTGTGTTTTTTCCCCCCCCAAATGTTGAATCACATCACTAAGTAACAATCGCATCCACGTATTACCAGAACGTGGATAGGAGGCTAGAAATACATCTGTTGGTCGAAAATACCATTGATTTACCTTGTACTTATATGCTGAGGAAAACATGATATCTGATTAGATAGATTGACCGATGTAACCGATAGGCTTTGAGGTTTCATGTGTTACGTTTAGGATATTACCGCCACACCCAAAACCTCAGACCTATAGGAATTTTTTTGCCACTTATTTATGTCGAATATATTCGTAAATCGACAAATACTGAGTAGCTGGATTTGACCAGGAGTAGTCATATTCCATCCCTTGAATTGCCAAATTTTGAAACTTTTTGGGATAGTGATACCACAAGCCTATCGCTCTATCTAAAGCCGATTCTAGCGCCTGACTATCAGTTTGGAAAAATACATAACCATTGCGTTTTTCTGGTTCATGATAGTTGTCATAGTCCCGGTCAAAGACTGTATTGAGTAACCCGCCAACTCCCCGCACCACTGGAACAGCTCCATATTGCAAGCCAATCATCTGAGTTAAGCCACAAGGTTCATAATTGCTGGGAACAATAATAAGATCAGCCCCGGCATAAATGAGATGGGAAAGTTCTTCATTAAAACCAATTTCGATATGGCAATCAGGGTTATTATTTAGATGATTTTTTTCATGCAAAAACCAGTTGTTAATTGCGGTTTCCGTTGCCGAACCTAACAACACAAATTGAGCTTGGCGATAGAGGGCATAATAAATAGCATGGTGGACGAGATGAACGCCTTTTTGTTGGTCTAAACGCCCCACATAAGCAATTAAAGGTTTATCCCCGTGACCCAGCCATAATTGCTCTCGGAGTGCTTGTTTGTTTTTGGCTTTTTCCGTAAAGGTATCAGCATCATAATGATGGGGAATATAGCGATCGGCTTGGGGGTTCCATACTTCATAGTCAATGCCATTGAGTACCCCACCAAATTTATGTTGATGTTCATGAATGGTATGGCCTAAACCATAGCCAAAATCACCATAGTGTGCTTCCCAAGCATGGTGGGGGGAAACTGTGGTGATAAAATTGGAATAGACGATTCCGCCTTTCATCAAATTTAGAGCAAAGGGATTAAAGGGATCTTGAAGGCGATCGTCAGCGAAATAGTAAGATTCCTTATTCAGACCTGTCGCCCATAAAACATCACATCCCGAAATGCCCTGATGTTTAAAGTTATGAATGGTATAACAAACCCGTTGATATTCCATGCCATGATACTTATAAATCTCGAACAGTAGCACCGGAACTAGGCCAGTTTGCCAGTCATGGCAGTGGATCACATCAGGTCGTTTGTTCGTCAGCAACAGAAACTCTAAGGCCGCCTTACTGAAGAAGGCAAACCGCATATTGTCATCGTTGCAACCGTAGTAGCAGCTCCGATTGAAAAATAAGTCCTCGGAATGGGGGTCTATGAAAAAGCATAATCTGCCATAAACCCAGCCACAGTAGACATCGCAGTATATAGCCGCACCATACCAAGGGACAACTAAATCTCGATAGGCTTCATGTAGCCCCCAAATATGGTCATAACGCATACAATCATATTTGGGTAGAATTATCTCTACTGTATGGCCCCGCAGTTCCAACTCTCGGCTGAGTCCGTAGACTACATCACCCAAACCTCCCGCCTTGATTACAGGGGCGCACTCAGAGGCAATCTGTACAATGTACATCTTCACTCCTCTTGTAACAAAAGTTTATGTTCTATGTTTCCTATTGAATCAGGAAAAAGCACCGATCGCTCACCAATGTAATTTATGACTCCTATTTTCTCTGGTTCTAGGAGCATAGAGCAATTGAGGGTCTCAAAGAAATTATTTCCAGGATCAACGGCAAAATGGCTATTATCAATGAACTTTGATAGATTTGGTGCGCTTGCCCAAGACTTGATGTATAGTCTGAGAGTACAATATCCCCAAATTCAAAAACCAGTTCTGTTCTCAAAGACATTCCCCAAGGGAATTGTCCTTTTAACCAGGTTGGGTGATAGATTAGAGAGCCTGTGTCCCTCCAGATACTGCTGGCAGATTCTGAGGATGATCCTGGGATCGCTTGAATATCAGGTAGGTGGCTAAATGGTCCAGTCTGTTAACAACCTTAGTGAGTTAAACTTCCGTTTAGGAGGAACCATGGCTAAGAATGGTCTGTATGGGTATATAGGGGTTGTAGTTTCCTTTGGGATTTTGATTGGTCAACTTCCCGCAGAAGCGCAACCGCCAACTGTGTTGAGCGCTTCTCATATCATCTCTCGTTACCGAAGTATGGTTGAGGAGTCCGAACAACCTGAGCTACATAAACGTATGTTGTTGCTTTCTGCTCAAAATGATTTGAAGTCTATTGTTGAAGATGTCGGAGATACCTGTCAAGCCTTGGCTTCTGGGGGGTTAACTTGGCGGCAACGTCAGGCTATTCAGGAAGAGTCTCTTCGTCAAGATCTGACTTTGGACCCCCAAATGCGCGAAATTTTACGCGCTGATCAAAGTATTCGCAATAATTTGGTTAAGCAGATGTGTCCACAATACATTCGTTAATCGTCAGTAGCAACCGATAAAAGCTGCGTCAGTTAAACTTGGGGGACTCGTTTCTATTTACCGGGTCTGACGTACCCGAGGGGAGGTGCGTCAGTTTCCATTATCCAGTCTGACATAGACCAGAGGTGCGTCAGTTTCCATTATCCAGTCTGACATAGACCAGAGGTGCGTCAGTTTCCATTATCCAGTCTGACATAGACCAGAGGTGCGTCAGTTTCAAGTTATCGGGTTATGGTTGCTATTTACCGGGTCTGACGCACCCTACAAGGTATGTTCAAGGTACGTTAGAGGTCGCCTACCGAGTGCGTCAGTGTCCAATTATCGAGTTATTATTGGAATTTATGGAGGTCTGACGCAACCGGCGAGTACGATGATGCAAAAATTGCGGAATTTAAACCAAAAATCAGACTGGATTAATGCCTCGGTATGGAAGGATATAGAACAGGAAATGTTATTGCTATTAAATCCGGTTAATAGCAGTTCGACTTTATTTGATGTTCACTGCTTCCAATTGATTCTGTGCTATCTATTTCGAGATTATGAATCGGCTTTACAGGCGGCTGAGTTAGTTGGTAATTATATTGATGATAGTTTAAGTATTTTTAACCGGGGAGAATATTTGTTTTATTATTCCCTAACTTTGGTGGCAAAGGCGGAAACTCTGTCGGGGTCAAAGCGGGATGCTATTTTAGAGAAAATCCGCACAAATCAGGGCTTAATGTCATCCTGGAATAATCATATTTATGGGAGTTTTAAACATCGGTATATTTTGGTGGAGGCGGAGTTAGAACGCCTCTCAAATCAGATATTATCAGCACTGCAAAAGTACGAACAAGCGGTTTCTGAGGTGATTACAAATGGTGCGATTCACGAAATAGCGATCGCCTATGAATTGGCGGCAGAATTTTATAAACAACAAAATTTATAGCGATTTTTTGTGATTTATATAAAGGCGGCTCATGGTACTTATAGCCGCTGGGAAGCCACCGCAAAAGTTAAAGATATTAAGTATCGATATCCTGATATTTTTTCTCCCGCCAACTGGTGGAAAAGTTCAGTCTCTCAGAGTCGAGAATACCCAAGCAATGCCCAAATTTTTAATCTTGGTCATGTTCTACAGGCTTATCAAACCTTGTCGGGGGAAACGGTTTTGGCGAGTCTGTTGGCTAAAACCATGAAAATTATTATCGAGAATACAGATGCAGAAATAGGTTATTTGATTTTGCCATGTGACCATAAATCTAGTCAGGAAATCTCTCAAGAATGGATGATTGAAGCTATGGCAGAGATGGATATTGATGAGGTGACTGTTTTGCGTTCAATTCCTCTTAATACACTGCCAGATAAATCTTTTCCTAAGTCTATCATTAACTATGTAGCACGCACTCATGAATATGTATTGCTGAATAATGCTTATAACCACCAAAGTTTTAGGGATGATGAATATATCACAAGTCATAAACCTAAGTCAATTTTGGGGATTCCTTTAATTCGTCAAAAACGGCTAATTGGTATTTTTTACCTGGAAAATAATATTACAAATGGCAGTTTTGGAGATGAACAAATACCAATTGTCATTTTGCTCTCAGTTCAGGTGGCAATTTGCTTAGAAAATGCTTTGCTTTATCGGACTCTGCAACAGAAAGTCACTGAACAAAATGCAGAACTTTCCCAGACATCCCAACGACTAAAAACGGTGCAAAAACGACTGATTGAAGCTGAAAAAATGGCGACTTTAGGAGGCTTGGTGGCGGGGGTAGCTCATGAAATTAATACTCCGGTGGGTACGGGAATTATGGCGGCTTCGTTTTTGGTGAGTGAAACCAAAAAGTTTTTGAGTCTTTGTCAATTGCAACCGTTAAAGCGATCGGCTTTAAATATGTATCTTGATATAGTATTGGAAAGCAGTAAACTGATTTTGAGTAATCTCCAGCGTTCAGCAGAATTAGTGCAGAGTTTTCAGCAAGTAGCTGTTGACCAAACTTCCCTAGAAAGGCGCACTTTTACCCTAAAACCATATTTAGAGGAAATTCTATTGAACATTCGTCCTAAACTGAAACAGACCCATCATTGCATTGTCGTTGAGGGGGATGACACCATAGAGGTAGATAGCTATCCTGGCGCTATTTCTCAGGTGATCACGAATTTGGTGATTAATTCTCTGATTCATGCTTACCAACCATCGGAGTCAGGTCAGTTATATTTAAAGATAGCAGAGGTTGGTGATGATCACTTTTTGATTGAATACAGTGATGATGGTTGTGGTATTCTTTCCGAAAACCTGGAGCATATTTTTGACCCTTTTTTTACTACCACTCGTAATCACGGGGGGAATTGCTTGGGTTTACACATTGTGTATAATTTGGTAACTAAAACTTTGAAAGGTACAATTTCTTGTGATAGTCAGGTGGGAGTAGGATCTAAATTTATCATCAACTGTCCGCGCTTTCCTAGACAATGAATTGATAGGGATCAATAATATATGAATAATCAAAAGCCCTGGGGTGATTTTACTAAAGATGAAGAGATTTTAACGATTATTGAGGATGAGGAGGAAGGTTCTGTCTTATCTACAATCATTGATGATGTCGATTTGAGAAAACCTTGGAAAATTATGCTGGTGGATGATGATCAAGAAGTGCATCAAGCCACACGAATGGTTTTAAAAACTTTGACTTTTGAAGAGAGACCTTTAATTTTTATTTCGGCTTATTCGGCTGGGGAAGCACAAGAGGCGATCGCCGCTAATCCTGACACGGCTGTTTTGTTGTTAGATGTGGTGATGGAAACTAATAATGCGGGTCTGGATTTGGTTAAATATATCCGCAAAAATCTGAATAATTCCTGGGTGAGAATTATCCTTAAAACTGGATATCCGGGGGAAGCACCGGAAGATTCTGTAATTATTGATTATGATATTAATGATTATAAAACTAAGGTAGAAATGACTCAGCAAAAATTAATTACAACTATTATTGCTGCTTTGCGTTCCTATCGAGATATTATGGCATTAGAGGAGAGTCGTAAAGCCTTAAATAAACTTAATCAAAATTTGCAGTATTTAGTCCAAGAACGTACTAAAACCTTGACCGAAAAAAATCAGATATTACAACAAGAAATTGATAAAAGTCGCCGATTAGAACAAGCTCTAATGGAGAGCAATCAAAAGTTTAGGGGTATTTTAGATATTGCGGAAGAGGCGATTATTTCGGTAGGAGAAGACCAACGTATCACTTTATTTAATCAGGGTGCAGAAAGAATTTTTGGCTATACTATTGATGAGGTTATCGGACAACCTCTGAATATTCTTTTGCCGAAAAATATCCACAAAATACATGAAAAACATATCCAAAATTTTGGTCAAAAGGCAATTTTAAATTGTCCGATGAAGGGAAGGCGAGAGGTTGTCGGACAGCGTAAAAATGGGGAAGTTTTCCCGGCAGAGGCTTCTATATCTAGGTTGCAATTATCTGATCAAGTCGTTTATACGGCTATGTTACAAGATATTAGCGATCGCCAAAAAGCTGAACATGAACTTCAGCGCCTTAATCAAGAACTAGAAACCCGAGTTAAACAGAGAACTCAGCAACTACAAAACCAAATTGAACAACAAAAACAAACTGAACAGGCTTTGCGGGAAAGCGAGGAAAAGTTCCGTCAATTTGCTGAGGCAATTTCCGAAGCATTTTTTATAGTTTCTCGCCATGGAGAAGTCCTGTATATTAGTCCGGCTTATGAGCAAATTTGGGGCAGAACTTGTGATAGTTTATATCAATCTCCTGAGTCTTGATTTGATTCGATAGATGTGAATTATAGATCGAAAGTAATTAGTGCAATGAAACACCAATTTCTGAGGAAAAAATAATTAGAGTTAGAGTATCCTATTTTTCGCCCAGATGGCGAAAGGCGCTGGATTCGTGCTTGTTCTTTTCCGATTTATGATCAGGACGGAAATATCTACCGCTTTGCTGGTATTGCTGAGGATATTACTGTTCGTAAAGAAGCCGAAGAAGAGTTACAAGCCAGAGAAGTGGCTCTCCGAGAATTATATCAGATTGCCGTGGCTCCTCA
Source organism: Arthrospira sp. PCC 8006 (assembly GCF_046480465.1). Taxonomy (NCBI): domain Bacteria; kingdom Bacillati; phylum Cyanobacteriota; class Cyanophyceae; order Oscillatoriales; family Microcoleaceae; genus Arthrospira; species Arthrospira sp. PCC 8006. The sequence continues at coordinate 4,837 of NZ_PKGG01000025.1, read as the reverse complement.
TCTAAATTTTAATCAAAGACTAGAATCTTTACTGTCTATGGGGCGACTACAATTTGGCTTAGAAATTGGGATGCTTTCTCATATTCAAGGCGATCGCTATCAGGTGGTAGCGGTACAAACTCCCCCAGGACTGACACCGCCTATTGAAAAATGCGATTTATTCCGATTAAAAAATACCTTTTGTGAAGCCACTTTTAACAGTTCGAAAATTGTCTGTATTACCTCGGCGGCACAGTCGGAATATAAAAACCATCCAGCCTATCATAACCTAGGACTCCAAGCCTATATTGGGGTGAGGATTATAGTAGGACAATATGTATATGGAACTATTAAATTTTGTAGTCCCCATCCTCGCCATACTCCCTTTCGCAATAGTGAACGGCAATTGTTGCAATTAATTGCCATATGGATTGGTAATGAAATCGAACGTCAACAGGCTAAAAAAGTTCTGGAACAGGCTTTTCAAAATACTTTACTACAACAACAGATAACAGACGAAATTCGCCAAAGTCTCGACAGCCAACACATTGTTCAAGCTACAGTTAGTTTAGTGGGGGAAGCCTTTCATGTGAATCGCTGTTTAATTCATCGTTATTCGCCGAATTCTAGCCAAAAAATAACTATGGTAGTAGAGTATTTAAGGGGGCAATATGAGTATTTTATGGGGATAGAAATACCCATTAGTAAGAATCGACATCTTGCCATATTATTAAATCAGGATCAGGCTATAGCTTCTGATGATGTCTACAAAGACCCCCTGCTTTTTCCCCATTATGATCTCTGTCGCCAAATTAATTTAAAATCCATGTTAAGTGTTCGGACTTCCTACAAAGGGGAACCGAATGGAGTAATTAGTTTGCAACAGTGCGATAGGTTCCGCCAGTGGACTCACGACGAAATTGAACTAATAGAAGCTATCGCTCAACAAGTAGGAATCGCCTTAGCACAGGCGCAACTTTTGGAGCAGGAAAAATTACATAAACTCGAACTAGAACACAAAAATCAAGCCCTCAAAGAAGCGACACGCCACGCCGAAGCTGCTAACCGGGCTAAGAGTGAATTTTTAGCTAATATGAGTCATGAAATTCGGACTCCCATGAATGCGATTCTAGGATTTTGCGATCTGCTACAGGGTTTGGTGGCGGAACCTCGTCAAAAACAATATGTTAAATCCATTGGGGCTAGTGGTAAAACCTTACTGGCTTTGATTAATGATATTCTGGATTTATCCAAAATTGAAGCGGGGAAAATGGAACTCCATCAGGAGCCTATGGATTTACGGGTTATGCTAGAAGAAATCTACCAAATTTTCTGCCAAAAAGCAGCAGAAAAAAAGGTAGAATTGATTATAGAAATTAATGATGATTTGCCGAAGGCGATTATCTTTGATGAAGTCAGGTTACGACAGATTTTGTTAAATGTGGTGGGAAATGCTCTCAAATTTACTGATAATGGTTCGGTGAAAGTTTCGGTTTTGACTAACAGTAATACTCCGGTAAGTGCGGATAATACGGAACCTACTATGTCCCTATAAATTGCGATCGCTGATACGGGAATTGGTATCGCACCAGAACAACAGGAACGCATTTTTGATAGTTTTATTCAAAGTGAAGGACAAAGTACCCGCAAATATGGTGGTTCAGGACTAGGGTTAGCAATTACTAAACGACTCACCCAAATGCTTGGGGGAACTATCAGCCTGGAAAGTCAACTAGGTAAAGGTAGTAAATTTACCTTAATTTTCCCGCAAGTTACACCCATAGACTGGCAACCTGACGATATAATTGTCGAAATAAATGATGATTTAAATCAAATTCAAAGCAGTAAAATATTAGTGGTTGATGATGTCCAATCTAACTTAGATTTAATTCAGGGATATTTTGTCAATTCCCATCATCATCTGTGGCTGGCACATAATGGCATCGAAGCTATTCAAATAGCGGAACTAGAGAAACCCGATTTAATTATGATGGATTTGCGAATGCCGGAACTAGATGGGGTGGAAGCGACTAAACAATTAAAGGCTAATCCCGCCACTAAGCAGATTCCAATTATTATTTTAACTGCCTCATCTTTAGATCGTGACCACCAAGAATTATCTTGTCTCCAAGATGGTTTTTTGCATAAACCTGTAAGTCGTTCACAGTTAGTTTTAGTGTTAAAACAACTGCTTCCCCTGGATACTGTAAATACTGTTGAATCAGTGGCTGATGATACCTCACCAGTACCCCCGGCTTTTCCGGTTTCCCCAGAGTTCCCCCATGGGTCCATTGATGAATTACTGGAAAAACTCCAGCAACAGGAAGAAATATTTTGGCCAGAACTAGGACAAACTCTCAAAATGAGGGATTTACAGGCATTTTCGGAGCAGTTGGTTCAATGGTCGCAGCAGTATCCCTATCCGGCTTTTGTTGAATATGCTTTAACCCTGAGTTCCCAACTCGAACAATTTGACTGGGACAAAATCCCTGGGACGGTCAGAGCCTTTCCAGACCTGCGACGATCGCTTATAGATATTTATGGTGAATAACTTATGGTGATTATTACTAATTGAACAGGTTGTTACTGTCGTATTTAGTTGTCATTGGTTAACAATTGGTATAGGATCAATGTATAGTCTTGGAATTAATAGCCCAGTGTGTAGTGAATTGTTTTCAACCAGAAAATTTTTTGATTTTGATTGTTGATGATGTCAGCAAAAATTTGCAGGTCGTGGGGGCGATGCTTGATGATGTGGGTTACGCCACAACCTTCGCCACCAGCGGTAAACAGGCGATCGAAAGGGTAAAAACTGCTAATCCTGACTTGATTTTACTTGATTTAATGATGCCGGAAATTAACGGTTTGCAGGTGTGTGAGCATTTGAAGGCTGACCCGCTTTATGCAGAAATTCCGATTATTTTATTGACGGCTAGTAATGAATCTGAACATTTACTTCAGGCTTTTAGTCAAGGGGCGGTTGATTATGTTACTAAACCCTATAAGGCTCCTGAACTACTGGCTCGCGTTAAAACTCATTTAGAGTTAAAATATACTCGCGATGAATTAAAACAAGCCTTAGTTGAATTAGAAAAGTTAGCGACGACAGACGCTTTAACAGGTATTGCTAATCGTCGCCATCTCTTAGTTTTGGGTGAGCGAGAATTTCAACGTACCCACCGCTATAAGAACCCCTTTTCTGTGTTAATGATTGACATTGATCATTTTAAGTTAATTAATGATAATTATGGTCATAGTATCGGAGATAAAGCCCTCAAAATAATGGCAGATGTCACGGTAAATGCTTTAAGAAAAGTGGATATTTTTGGCAGGTTTGGAGGGGAAGAATTTGTGGTATTTTTACCGGAAACTAAAGCTGATGAAGCCTTGGTGGTGGCGGAAAGAATTAGAGAGGCGATCGCCACAACTCCCATATACGTTGATGACCAGACTATTCATATAACTGTGAGTATTGGTGTGACTATTTATAACTCATCAGAAATTAGTCTGGATGGCTTACTTATGGAGGCAGATAAAGCACTTTATGACGCCAAAAAATAAGGTCGTAATCAAGTGGTAATTTATCCAAAATTTAACCAACTTGATTAATCCACAGATTTTGACCGTTTACCAATTAGCCAGTAAGTGGTCATATTGCCTTTCCCTTTCACAGAAACAACCCCTCGTTTTTCTAAGATATATTGTTGTTTTAAATGCCAGTATACGGTCTGACTGACTTGGATTTTTCCGGGTTCACCTTGTGACTCCATACGACTAGCAGTATTGACCGCATCTCCCCATAAATCATAGGTAAACTTTTTTAAACCAATAACCCCAGCCACCACCGGACCCATATTAATACCAATACGGATATTCAGTTGGTGGCTAATTTCCCCCTGTTTATGATCATCTGTAGACCCTTCTGCTAACCCAGAGGCTTCAGCAACTGGAAGGCTAACGCAGTGGAATTGTTGGACAACTTGTTGCATTTCTATAGCCATATCAGCGACGGCTTGAGGGTGATCATCACGGGGGTTAGGAATTCCCCCAACCACCATATAAGCATCACCAATAGTTTTAATTTTCTCCAAACCATACTTATCTGTAAGGCGGTCAAAAGCGGAAAAAAGTTGATTAAGTAAATCCACCAATTCTGTGGGTGTTAATTGCGAAGCAAGTTCGGTAAAATTAGTTATATCTGCAAATAAAATAGTCGCCTGTTCAAATCTATCCGCAATACACCTGTGGGTATTTTTTAACTTATCGGCTATGGTTTCCGGCAGAATATTTAACAATAATTCATCGGATTTTTCCTTTTCTTGGCGTAAGGCTTCCTCGGCTTGTTTTTGTTGTGCGATCGCCTCAGAAATTTGATGATACATCTGCATAAATGCGCGAATCACATCCCCCAATTCATCGCGACTTTCCACAGAAGCAGCATAAAAGTGAGGGGGTAACCGATGATTAGCAATAGCTGAACCCGCGTTGATTAAATCCTGTCGTAAATTCAAAATCGGCAAAATCACTAAATAGTTAAGCACCACCATGGTCGCACCAGTGACAAACACAGAAATAATCAAAACCAGTCCCGCAATTCGTACAATAAAATACCAGACTTCCCGATGAATAGGAGAGGCATCATAGCGGAGGATAATGAGATAATCATCTAGGCGGGGAAAAGTATCACAGGTAAGATCATAGCGATCGCCTTCGGGAGTGTTTACATACAGTATTTGTACATCTCTGGCTTCTGGATAAGATAAAGCTGGAGTTTCCCCAAAACTGCCAATTAGTTGTCCGTCGGAACTATAGAGAGACCCTCCCATAATATCAGAGTTCATATAATGTAAATTTTGCA
>NZ_PKGG01000621.1:0-325 GCF_046480465.1 Arthrospira sp. PCC 8006 | reverse complement strand
CTGAACAGCAGGATATACATATTCAAAACTTGCAATATATAATCCGCGTCGTATATAGACCCTGAACGCCACGGCCGTCCGGACCGTGCCGCAATCCAGGGGTCCGCCATGCCATCCTACCGCCTTCCGCTGCTCGATTGGGCGCCGCGCTATACCCGCAGCGATCTTTCGGGTGATCTTGTTGCCGCCCTGGTGGTGACCGTCATGCTGATCCCGCAAGGCATGGCCTATGCGCTGCTGGCCGGGCTGCCACCGCAGGCCGGGCTTTACGGTGCATTGCTGCCGCTGGCGATCTATGCGCTGCTTGGCAGTTCGGCGGCGCTGG
>NZ_PKGG01000196.1:0-10328 GCF_046480465.1 Arthrospira sp. PCC 8006 | reverse complement strand
ACTAAAAGCCAAAAAACCACAGACCCAACCACCGGGAACAAAACCCAATAGATAGCCAAAGGTAGGCTCTGCGAGGTAGCCGAACNCCCCTCCTTGGGAAAAAACAGGTAAAACCGTCAAACCCAAGGCGAGATAGGCAATTTGAGACATAGCAGCCGCATTTTTGCCCCCCATACAGCCCACCAGTAGAACCGCTCCGATCTGATAGGTAACACCCAAGGAATGTATCTGAATGTTAGGCTGACTCCAAAGGCTAGAGGGGTCGGTGACAAACGCTTCCAAGAAGGTGCCACCGATAGTCAGAAGTACGCCAATGATCGCCCATAAAAATTCAACTGGTGGTATCAATTGTCAGGGAGTTATACTTGAGGTTGTGGTCTGGTGTTTTTGGTCTGGTTTTTGTCCGGGAATAGGAGCCTCTCCACCCTCAAGACCAAGAGACTCTAACATAGCCCGATCGCTTTCAGGGGGTTGACCCATAGTAGTTAGATAATGTCCAATCAGCATGGCATTAATCCCCGCTTTCAGACCTAACGCTTGTAATTCTCCCATAACAGCTTCCCGTCCCCCTGCATATCGCAAAATTTGCTCTGGGAGGAGTAGGCGAAAAATAGCGATCGCCTTGAGCGCTTCATATGGGTCAAGACGGGAGCGCCCCCCCAAAGGAGTTCCTTCACGGGGGTTCAGTAAATTAATCGGAACCGACTCTACCTCAAGTTCCCGCAATGCTAAAGCCAGGTCAACACGGTCTTCCCAGCTTTCTCCCATACCGATAATGCCACCCGTACAGGCTTGAATACCAGCAGCCTTGATATTTTTCACAGTTTGAATGCGATCGTCCCAACTATGAGTCGTCACAATATTACCGTAAAACTTTTCAGAAGATTCCAGATTGTGATTATACCTAGTCACACCCGCTTCCGCCAAAGCCTGAGCCTGTTGTGGGGTAATTTCTCCCAAAGCACAACAGGGTTTAATAGAAGTTTCCGCCTGAATGCGGCGAACTGTCTCCAGGATCTGTTCAAATTCATTAGACTTAGGGCTATTGTACTTAATACCCCGTCCCTGAGAAACCAAACAAAACCTTTTAGCCCCAGCTTCTTCCGCAGCTTTCGCCTGAGCCAGAATTTCCTCTGGGGATTTTAGCCCATAAATCGGCGAATTTTCCCCAGGGTGGTGAACCGACTGGGAGCAGAAACTGCAATTTTCCGAACAGTTCCCCGACTTGACATTAATAATGCTACATAAATCTACCATTGTGCCACAACAGGCTTGACGTACTCGGTCCGCCGCCTCGCACAGCAGTAGAATATGATCATTTCCTTCGATTTCAGTCAGTGCGATCGCCTCTTCTCGACCAATGCGATCGCCCCCAATTACCCGGTCAGCCAGGGAATTGAGCCACTGCGATAGTTGCTCTGTTGTCTGACTCCTAGGTGTGAGCGACCAATACTCAGCATTGAGTTCGGACTGACGGTTAGTTGATGGCAGTGCTTGAACCACGATTAAGCCTTAAACTGCGTAATTACCTTAATCTCCCCATCGTACCATCATCTCACCCCAAGCTCAATGGCAACCCCACCCCGTGGCCATAGATTGCAATTGTTAATTATTCATTAATTTTCCTCCCTCTGGTAAAGTTAGGTGCTACTAAAATTTATCAATCTCCCCACAGCTCAGACTAAATAAGCCGCCTTTCTTTGACATAAGATGTTCCCCCCAATTAGAATTTAATAAAAACAGCACCATACCAGCCACCTATAGTCAAGTTAGCCTTGATTAAGATTAGTTTAAGGTTAGGTTATCCTTGACAGCAAAACCAAGTTAAGCTAAATCTTTAGATTTTTTTCTAACCACCAACTCCCCTTGTGGAGTCATCAATCTTGTGGTAATTTCTTGTGTAGGTATCGGGCTTAAAGTCTGTTTTTGTACCTGAGTATCAAATTAAACCAGAACCTTAATCGGTTATTGTTCATCTGATTTCCTAGTCGTTTCACCAAGTGGACGTATTTTTCATGGTTCTCAATCGCAAAGTCCTTTTAGCAGTAGCCTCCCTACCAATACTATTAGGAGCCACCGCCTGCGCTCCTGGCCCCCAAGATGGAGAAACTGGCGGCCAAAGAATATCCATTAGCGGCGCTGGGGCGACCTTTCCCGCCCCCATATTTCAACGTTGGTTTGATGCCTATAACCGCCAGGTAGACCCCAACGTACAAGTTAGTTATCAGTCCGTAGGTAGTGGAGCCGGTTTAGAGCAATACATCAACGGCACAGTAGACTTCGGAGCCAGTGAAGCACCGATCACAGACTCAGCCGATCGCACAGCATCCTTCATCGCCGCCCACGGCCACGATCCCATTCAAATTCCCATGACCGGAGGGTTTATTTCCTTCTCCTATAACCTCCCAGGAATTGATAACCTCCAACTCCGCCTATCCCGGCAAGCCTACTGTGGTATCGTGACCGGACAGATTACTCAATGGACTGATCCGGCGATCGCAGCCGATAACCCCAACCTCAATCTTCCTAACCTACCCATTGTCTTCGCTCACCGTTCCGACGGTAGTGGAACCACCTTTGTATTTACCAACCACATTAATACAATCTGTCCTGACTGGCCTGCTGGTGCCGGCACCTCCGTAGACTGGCCCATAGGTATTGGCGGTCAAGGAAACGAAGGTGTTGCCGCCTCCATTCAACAAAACGAGGGAGCCATTGGCTACCTATCTTATGCCTATGCAGCCCTCAACGACATTGACTCAGCCGTAATCGAAAACCAAGCCGGAAACTTTATCGCCCCATCTCCAGAAGCAGCAGCTAAAGCCTTACTTGATGAACCCGTACCCGATAACTTTGCTTTGCTAGTTCCTGACCCCTCCGGTGCTGAGTCTTACCCCATTGTCGGTCTAGTTTGGGTGATGATCTATCAAAACTATGAAGACGATGCCAAATGGCAAGCCATGCGTCAGGTTTTTGAATGGTCCTTGGGTCCAGAAGGTAGAGCCTTAGCAGAAGAACTCCTTTTCGTTCCCACCCCTGATCCTTTAGTAGAAAGGATTAAAGCCGTCTTTGACACCATCAACGCCAACTAACAGAATCCCTTAGATAATTCAGGAGTTCCATATTTTTGGTACTCCCATTACCGAAACTTTTCTGTAGTTGGGATATATAGCCCAGAGTGTGGGTGTAGTCACAAGCCACTCAGTTAGCCTTTTCCTGTTCCATGGATAACTGATAACTACTCCCACACTTCCCTAGTCCCAGCGATCGCTCTTTCCTGTAAATACCCCGTACCGTGCGTCACAGCACAAACTTGGTTGGTTTCCCCAATAGCTGATCCAATGTGACCCACCCTACGTCATTCCAAGAGGAGACAAAACAACATCATGACCCTGGCTGATCCATTAAATCAATTACCCAGCCGTAGCCTCGAAAAACGAACCAGCACCATTCGAGTCATCGATATCGGCTTTTGGGGATTAACCCTACTCCTGGCTATTGGTGCCGGAGCCGTTTTACTTTGGGTAATCGTACAAACCGCCATCGAAGCTACCCCCGCCATTCGCGAATTTGGTCTCGGTTTTTTAGTCAGTACAACCTGGAACCCCGTAACCAACGTATATGGCGTACTACCCCAAATTTATGGAACCTTAGTTACCGCCTTTATCGCCCTACTAATTGCCATTCCCCTGGGCATTGGTGTCGCCATCTTCCTCACCGAAGGCTTTGCTCCTAAATGGGTGACAACTCCCATCGCCTTTGCGATCGAGCTAATTGTCGCCATCCCCAGCGTCGTTTTAGGCATTTGGGGGATTTTTGTCCTCATTCCAGTCATCAGACCCGTTTTTAGATTTCTCAACAGCTACTTCGGCTGGATTCCCTTTTTCGGTGGCGCTACCCCCTCCGGTAATAACCTCTTACTGGTCGGTTTAGTCCTATCCATTATGATTGTCCCCATTATCATCTCCATCACCCGTAGCACCTTTGAAGTTTTACCCAGAGACCTCCGCAATGGTTCCCTCGCCTTAGGAGCCACCCGCTGGGAAACCATTATCAGAGTCCTTATCCCCGCCGGCTTATCTGGCATTATCAGTTCCGTCATGTTGGGAATGGGTCGCGCTATGGGTGAAACCATGGTAGCCGCCATGCTAGTCGGTAACGCTAACCGCATTGACATATCATGGTTACAGCCCGGAGCAACTATTACAGGTCTCATCGCCTCCCAATTTGGCGAAGCCGGACGCACCCAAGTAGCCGCCCTCATGTACGCAGGTTTAGTCCTGATGATGCTATCCCTCGTCGTCAATATTTTGGCGGAACTCGTAATTCGTCGATTTCAGAATATTGAGTAAGGTTTCTGACCTTGACCTTAGTTTCTTGACCTTAGTTTTTGGTTGAGTCAATCCCCCACTAAGTTTAGCAAACATAAATTATGGATAATCCAGGTCGTCAGCCTTCCTTTCCTTCTGAAGGCGATAGTTTCGATATTAGCGAGAAAACCATGGCCCGCCATCGCCGTCTCTTCGGACGGATATTAACCGTATTAACCATGGTCTTTGCCGCCACAGTCATCATTCCCTTGCTGTGGGTTCTCGTTAGCGTCTTTCAAAAAGGCGCAGGCGCTTTAGTCTTTCCCGATATCTTCACTAAATTACCACCCCCTCCCGGTCTCTCTGAGGGCGGTTTTGGTCATGCCATTATCGGTAGCTTGATGACCCTCGGAATTGCTACCATGATTGCCGTTCCCTTTGGTGTCATTGCTGCCATTTATCTAGCCGAGTTCGGTCGCGGTACTAAGTTAGCCTACTTGGTCAAGTTCTCCTGTAATGTACTCACCGGCGTTCCCGCCATTTTATGTGGCCTATTTGCTTACTCCATTGTCGTCAAACCCATGGGAGGATTTTCCGCTTTTTCTGGTGGGGTCGCTTTGGCTGTCTTGATGTTACCCATTATTATTCGCTCTACCGAAGAAGCCTTGTTATTGGTTCCTAATGAAATGCGGTTAGCTGCAACCGGTATTGGTGCCAACCGATTTCAAACTGTCGTTCAAATTGTCTTACCCGCCGCCCTAACTTCTATTGTCACCGGTGTTGTTCTCTCTGTCGCCCGCGCCGCCGGAGAAGCCGCACCCTTACTTTTTACCTCCTTTAACAATAACTTCTGGGCGGCTAATGTTTGGGAACCAGTTTCTACCTTACCTATCTTGATTTACTTTTTCTCGATTATTCCCTACAAAGCCTCTCAGACTTTGGCTTGGGCTGCCGCCTTGGTATTGTTGTCACTTGTCCTCATTTTCAGTGTTTTAGCCCGCTTTTTTAGCAGGAAAAAAGCATTTTAATTTAACTAGCTTGTTAACTCGCCTATTCTGCCTCAATGTTCTTTTAGCTTGACTAATTGGAGAAACCATGCAACAATATATTGATGATGTGTCCGTAAATACTAGGCGCATTTTTGAGATTAAAAATCTATCCGTTTACTACAGCGGTGCGATCGCTCTCCGGGATGTTAATATGGATATCCTAGATCGTAAAATTACCGCCTTTATTGGCCCCTCTGGCTGTGGTAAAAGTACCCTCTTACGCTGCTTTAACCGCACTAATGACCTGGTTCCCGGTGCTGAGGTTAAAGGGCTTTTGAATTACCGAGGTCAACCCCTCTATCACAAGGGAGTTGATCCGGTCGTTGTCCGCCGCCGCATTGGTATGGTCTTTCAGCAGCCTAACCCTTTCCCTAAGACTATTTATGATAATGTCGCCTATGGTTTGCGGGTAAATGGCATTAAAGATAACCTAGAGGAGAGGGTCGAGAAAGCCCTACGCAGCGCCGCCCTCTGGGATGAAGTGAAGGATAATCTTAAAAAGTTGGGGACTTCTCTATCGGGAGGACAGCAGCAACGTTTATGTATCGCTAGGGCGATCGCTGTTCAACCCGATGTTATTTTGATGGATGAACCCTGTTCCGCTTTAGACCCCATTTCTACCATGCGAATTGAAGATTTGATGGCTGAACTCAAGCAACATTATACCATTGTCATTGTTACCCATAATATGCAGCAGGCTTCTCGCGTAGCTGATTATACCGCCTTCTTTAACGCCGAAGCCCTAGAAGGTGGTAAGCGGGTTGGTTATCTAGTCGAAGTAGATACCACTGAAAACATTTTTTCCTGTCCCCAAGACCAGCGAACTCATGATTATGTCAGTGGTCGTTTTGGCTAAACCGTAAACCTCAATTTAAACCTCAATATATAGCAATATTACATGATGATGGGTAAAATTCAACCTTTGCCCCCCCGGACTTCCATCCGGCGGCGGTGATATTCACGGTTATACTTATTAACTCTCATCACTCGGCTATATATCCAATTAATTCCCCAACTCTAGTAATCCAGTTTTTGGGGTTCGATTTGTACCTAATAAATTACTCAACAATTCAGGAGTTAACTGCTGATGATGGATGCGAGTATTCCCGATACTGCTAATTTGACTGATACCGATATAGTTATCCATGCTCAAAATCTTGATGTTTTCTATGGGGATTTTAAGGCGGTTCGTGGCGTGACTATGGACATTCTTAAAAAACGGGTAACCGCTTTTATTGGACCCTCTGGCTGTGGTAAAACTACTATTCTCCGCTGCTTTAATCGCATTAATGATTTGATTCCAGGCTTTAGGTTGTCCGGGAATATTTACTATCAGGGTCAGAATTTATACGATCCAATTGTCGATCCTGTCCAAGTGCGAAGACAAATTGGTATGGTCTTTCAGAAGCCTAACCCCTTCCCTAAGTCTATTTATGAAAATATCGCCTATGGGGTGCGCGTCAATGGTTTGGCTAAGTCCAAAGGTGATATGGATGAAATTGTAGAGCGATCGCTTCGTCAGGCTGTACTCTGGGATGAAGTCAAAGATAAACTCCGACAAAGTGGTTTGGCTTTGTCTGGGGGTCAGCAACAACGTCTATGTATTGCGCGCGCTGTTTCCGTTCAACCTGATGTAATTCTCATGGATGAACCTTGCTCCGCTTTAGACCCCATTTCTACCATGCGGATTGAAGAACTTATTGTTGAACTCAAACAACAATACACTATTATTATCGTTACCCATAATATGCAGCAAGCAACTAGGGTCGCCGATATGACTGCCTTTTTTAACGCCAAAGCCGAAGATGGTAGCAAGCGTTTTGGCTACCTGGTCGAGTTTAGCGATACTCACAGTCTGTTCCAAAATCCCCAACAAGAAGCCACACAACAATATGTTAGTGGTCGCTTTGGTTAAGCACAACCTATCCCCAAGAGGTCAGAAGCTACTTAATCAGCCTTGTCTGACCTCCCTCTGGTTGTGGTGATTGGTTGCTCGTGTTTTGACGCTATGCGCCTTTCATCCAGTTTTTCAGTAAGTTATCCTTAACCATCCCTTGGCGAAATACCTCGACTAGATACTCCTGAGCTTCTTCTAAACTTAGGTGTTTGACTTGTTCCTGGAGAACCTTGAGCTTGAATTGTTGCTCTATGCTTAGATTTCCTGGGGTTTGCATTGTTCGCTCCTCCTCTGAAATTCTAGGGGTGAGAGTACGGTTTTGGGCCAAACCGTAACTTTTGTTTACCTGGAATGTAAATTATCGTAACATACACTTGACAATCTGTCCATGATGGACATTTAGGCACTAATCTATTTAACAAAACTTTGGATTTTCCGATCTGATAGCCACAGACTCAGCCCTAACTGCCATAAAATAAACGGATAGCCGTCAGACTGGAGATTAAGCTAATGGATGCTATAGAATTTTTTAATATGAGTGCCGGAAGATGGCGATCGCTAAGGACGACCCATCACCTAGCTTTTCGTCAAGCCGAAAAAGGATTTTCCGATATTAATGTAACCTCCCTTACCGCTGAGGACCCCCAGGTAGCCGAGATCTGCAAAATGCACGATATTGACCCGAGTTTGGCGGCGGGGGGGGCTCATGTCACCTGGAATGGCGAAATGGCTTGGGATAAGGAAGACGAAAACCATAAGGGTTCTACGGTATTTGCGATCGTACCAGACCCAGACGATCCGCGCCGGGGTCGAATGCTGCGGGAAAGGGGTTATGCGGAAATTGTCCCGGTGATTGGACGTTTTGAAATGGACGAAGAGGACGGCTTAACCTTAATAACCGAATATGAAACCATGAGTTCTATTGAACGCTTTTGGTTTGTTGGTTCTAATGTTAGAATGCGATCGAGTGCGGTCAAGCGGTTCGGAGGCTTCAACACCTCCACCTTCTGCACAGAAATCCGCATCGACTCTGATTCTAACACAACCACAACTTCCGAAGCCGAAAAACCATCTGTTGGTTTTATCTCAGCTTTGGGTTGGTAAAACCGTAACCCCCCTGAAGTCGAAAGATTTTCAGGGGGAGTTAGTGTTGGTGTTTTAGCAGCTACTAACTGCCTGGATCTCAATAACCCATTCAGAAACCATTATACCATAGCCATGACATCTATAACCACCGACAAAACATATACTTTTGAAGACTACCTCAAATATGACGATGGCACAGACAACCATTATGAATTAGTCAATGGACAATTAGAAATCATAAACCCACCAACCATCCGACATTTGCTGATCGCCGATTTTATCCGGGATACTTTGAAAGCCGAAATAAGTCGGATTAATTCACCTTGGTTGTGTTTGAAAGAAGCCGGGGTGAGAACCTCACCGAGGAAGTCGCGATTGATGGATGTCTGTGTCGTTTCCAGAGAAAAAGTTGTAGAATTGTTGGATGAATCTGCAGTTTTTCAAACTCCACCCCTCCTAGTGGTGGAAGTAGTCAGTCCCGAATCCGTAAACCGAGATTATAGGTACAAAAGAACCGAATATGCGGCGGCGGAAATCCCGGAATATTGGATTGTAGATCCGATGTTAAATAAGATATCGGTTTTGCGGCTGGATGAGGGTTTATATGAAGAAACTGTTTTGACGGACAATCAACAAATAGTCTCGCAAGTTTTCCCAGAATTAAGGTTAAATATCGGAGATATTTTCGCAGCGGGCAATATTTTCACCTCCCCCGAAAATCCCCCCCAATCCTAAAAATCGGGGTTATATCAGCCACGGAAACATTTAATAAACGGGGTTTCTAGTAGGTTGGGTGGAGCGATCGCGAAACCCAACACAGTCGGCTAGGCTGGGGGTGGTTAAGTTTTTGTGGAGTTTCCTGGGTTCATATAACCTACTGATTTGTTGGGTTTCCTGCGTCCACCCAACCTACTCCTGGTGCTAAGATGTTGGGTTTCCTGCGTCCACCCAACCTACTCCTAATGCTAAGATGTTGGGTTTCCTGCGTTCACCCAACCTACTAAGATGTTGGGTTTCCTGCGTCCACCCAACCTACTCCTGGTGCTAAGATGTTGGGTTTCCTGCGTCCACCCAACCTACTCCTAATGCTAAGATGTTGGGTTTCCTGCGTTCACCCAACCTACTCCTAATGCTAAGATGTTGGGTTTCCTGCGTTCACCCAACCTACTAAGATGTTGGGTTTCCTGCGTTCACCCAACCTACTAAGATGTTGGGTTTCCTGCGTTCACCCAACCTACTAAGATGTTGGGTTTCCTGCGTTCACCCAACCTACTCCTGGTGCGATCGCTCTGGGTTCATATAACCTTGGCTATAGTGAATTTAAGCGTAATTATTCAAGGGGAAATTGTATGACCGGAAAACCGCTAGAAATCGAGGGAATTTGGGAAGAAATTGTCAGCTATTCCGATGCCTTAGCAGGATGCCAAGTGCGGGTGACAGTTCTCTCTCGCCCACCCCAGTCCCCATCTCCAGACAACTCTACCCCCTTTCGTCCGGCTGGCGATCGCTCTTTACTGAGACACGCCGGAACTTGGTCTGGTGATGACCTCGAGGATTGTCTAAACATGGTTTATGAGACTCGTCAGCCTCTGGAGTTTTAATGGTGTATCTGCTAGATACAAACGCCTGTAGCCGCCTTGTTCAGGGAGATTGAACCGCGCCATCAACTCGATGGTTTAAGTGGGGGAATGGCAATCTGACAATTCTTGGTTCAGTTGTGCCAATGATATCCCGCCTTCTGTTTTGAGTCTAATTCGCGATTCTGTTAACATCTGGATAAAACTAGGATTCAAACTCAGACTCGCGGTTTCTAGATCCGCATCCCGAATCGGAATCAGGACAGCAGTGGCTTGAGCGTCAACGGTGATGATGATTGGTCGATCGCTCATCTGTTGGATATAATCAGCAAGCGATCGCCCGGAATGAACAGCCTCAACCCTGAACTCGCCGCCATTGGCTTCGAGATGTCCGGCGGCTTTAGCGATA
>NZ_PKGG01000444.1:0-1563 GCF_046480465.1 Arthrospira sp. PCC 8006 | reverse complement strand
GAAATGCCTATAATTTAGAAGGTCACAGTTCATTATCAATTTTCTTTATTTCATCAGATTTTCATGATCTGCATCATACATCTTTTGACGGCAACTACGGCATCCAAGACTTTTGGGATCGTTTATTTAATACCCTCAAAACCCCAACAAAACAGCTACGGTCGATTTTTCCAACAAATTATTTAATCTGGAGTGACCATCATGATGTTAGCTGAATGCTGCCCAATCAATCACGCGCAGTTGTTTATAATACAGTTAGCCATGATGAGGTTAGACGATGCCCACATCTGAAAAAGAACGAATTGTGCGGGCTTTCTTACTGCTTCTGCATCGAGAAAGCAAAAAACCGGAAAGTGCGATTATCCCCCCTACAGCTTGGGAAAATTTACCGGAACTGCAAGCGGGCCTCGCTCAAGCCAATGATGACATTAAAATCATAGCACGAGGGATTACAACATGGTGTAAAGACCACCAATATAGTTCAATTCTCCAAGCTCTCCGACCCGTCCAAAGTGATGCAATTCCTGAAGATGAAGACCCAGACGAGGACGAAACCGAACAACAAATTCGATTGGGTAACTTATCTCTAAAATTTGTGGATGAAACCATTAGCCAAGCTCAAGGGCAACATGAGCAGCAATCATCATGACAGATAAGGTTATTTATGCCCCAGAAATTCGGTTATTTACCTATCATTTAAAACTCCTCAGAACCACAAACCTTAACGAAGCCGACAAGGATTTAGATTTAAGGTCACTGATTGCCTATTATGTGCAGTTATTGGCGGATTATGGGTTGGTGGATTCCCTCATCAACAAACTACAAAAAGAGATGTTATCTCCCTGGTCAATTATTGATAAGTGGCTTGAGTATATTCACACAATTAAACTGTTTTTATGGTGGGTTGAACTGAGGATAATTGTTCTGGAAATTCTCATTAATTTAGAAGATTATCTGAGCAGCCAGACCCTAGAAGATGTGATAAAAAACTATCTATTTAGGGCGGATTTTGAAGATTTAACTGATGATAAGAATAATAATCCATTTTTAAAAATTATTAATAATCCCGGAAAAATCGGCATTCAACACTTAAATTTGTCCCGGAAATATCGGGGAGCTTTCCGTCCTCAATATATGAATGATAGCTATAGTTTTTTGTTGCAACTATTGCGTCCCCAAAAACTGGGACAAGATGGGGTGAAGTTCTCAGAACTTGCGGAATTAAAACCCCCTGACTCATTTTTTGCCGGAACTTCGTCAACCCTAGACGAACCCCTACAAACCCATCTCAAACAAGCCTCTTGGGGGACAACAATTCTGTTTAGTGGTTTGATGGAATCACCCCCAGAGACTCTGGAGAAGGGAAAACACTTAGCCGATGAACTATTACAAAACTTGTTAAAATTAGACTCCCTGGAATCCGCGCCTCCTTTCTGGGAGAGTCGAGAGTTTTTAGGGGGATTTCTGTATGAGTATCAGAAGATTTATAATCGCCATTCCTACGGACAGATTCTGATTTTGCTGCTATTTTCAGAGGATAGTAAAGAGAAACTTAATGGGGTG
>NZ_PKGG01000548.1:0-480 GCF_046480465.1 Arthrospira sp. PCC 8006 | reverse complement strand
TCTAACAATTATCAGAGGGTTTCTGGATCGATACCCATTTCCCGCAGTTTAGCAAAGGCGCGATCGCGTTCTTGTTGTGCCTCATGGCGTTCTTGCTGTGCGCGATCGCGTTCATCAAACAAATCTCCCGGTTCTTTGAACAATTCCCCATTAGGATGATAGACAGCTAAACCATCATCAAACAGTTCAAAGCGAATGTTCAACAGTGGAGAAGTCCAGGGCAATTGTAGGGGGGTAATTAACACCAAGCTATCTTCGGGGGTAGCCCGTTTAAAACCCCAAAAATCATGGGATTGGGGATTATAAAAATACATCTCCAGCACGCCATACTGTTGATAAAATTGTTGTTTGGCGGCCATTTCGCTCATGGTGTTACTGGGGGAGAGGATTTCAAACACCACTTGTGGCGGGATGTTTTCTTCTTCCCACTGTTTATAAATACCGCGATAGCCAGCACGACAACCCAAGCCCACCATAGCA
>NZ_PKGG01000127.1:0-14981 GCF_046480465.1 Arthrospira sp. PCC 8006 | reverse complement strand
GGTTACTCCATGTCCGGTGTGGGAATGTCCGGTGTCGGTATGGCGGAACGGATGTCTGGTATTGGTTTTACCATGTCCGGTGCCGCCCTAGGCTACTCGATGTCCGGTATTGGGATGTCTGGTATTGGGATGGCTGCATCAATGCCTCCCATTCGTCCCCGTAAATTCTGGTTGGTGGCTGATGCTGAGTTAATCATTTATGGTGCTACTGAGCCTGATGCTAAGGTTAGTATTGGCGGACGACCGATTAAACTCAATCCTGATGGTACTTTCCGATTCCAAATGTATTTCCCTGATGGTCAATTTGACTATCCGATTATGGCGGTTGCTGCTGATGGTGAGCAAACCCGTTCGATTCACATGAAGTTTAATCGTGAAACTCCTGAACGTCACACTAATACCCGCGAGGAAGCGGTTTTAGAGTGGGTGGGCTAGGATATTCACTGATATAACCGATAATGAGAGTTTGATCTTAGCAATTGCGAATTAAGAATATGAGCCGGCGTTTTCCAGATGCGAAACCTCCCGGCTCAATTTTTGTCTGTGCGATCGCTCTTAGTATGGCAGCTAGTAAAGACCAGGTATGCCTAGACCGTTGAAGATGATAACCTGTAATTAGGGGTAAATAATACAAAAAACTATGGTGAGCGAGAAATTACAACAACTTCAATCCCTATTTACTGGAATGGAGCAGGCTTTAATTGCCTATTCGGGAGGGATAGATAGTACCTTGGTGGCGAAAATTGCCTATGATATTTTGGGCGATCGCGCTTTGGCTGTCACGGCTGTTTCCCCTTCCCTGTTACCGGAAGATTTGGAAGATGCTCGCATTCAGGCGGCGATGATTGGCATATCTCATGAGGAAATCTACACTCAGGAAATGGCTAATCCGAATTACACCGATAACCCGGTTAACCGTTGTTATTTCTGCAAAAGTGAACTGCATGACCAGCTTAAACCTTTGGCTAGACAACGGGGTTATTTATATATCGTTGATGGTGTGAATGCTGATGATTTGCGGGACTATCGTCCGGGGGTGAAAGCAGCTAAGGAAAGGGGGGTGCGATCGCCTTTAGCGGAGGTGGGAGTTACTAAAGCTGAGGTGCGGGAAATCTCTAAATACCTGGGGTTAAGTTGCTGGGATAAGCCTTCTCAGCCTTGTTTAAGTTCCCGTTTTCCCTATGGAGAAGAAATCACTATCGCTAAATTGCAGAGGGTCGGACGTGCTGAGGTTTATTTGCGCCGCCTGGGTTGGCAAAATCTGCGGGTACGCTCTGAGGGAGACACAGCTAGGATTGAACTGCCACCAGCACAAATTAAGGACTTTATCATTAAAAATGATTTGCCAGTTTTGGTGCAAACTTTTCAGGCATTGGGTTTTCTGTATGTTACCTTAGACCTAGAGGGATATCGTAGTGGTAAATTAAACCAAGTATTACAACCGGAACTACTGGCTAACTACGGCTAAATTATACTGGCTAGGTGATGAAGTTGCCAACCGACTACTAGCCCCAGCATTGACACGAGACACAGGACTAAAAATGCCTGCCAGTTTTTGGTGCTGTGGGTTTGTAGTTCCATACGGGTGAGGATAGTGGCGGATAAAGCCATCAGAATGGTGGTAAAAACTTCCATATGGGTGGCTAGGACTACCAATAAGAAAGCACCAAACACTACAGATAAAAAAGCGCCAAGATTAGACTGAAACCAGCGATTGAGAGGACGGCTTAAATTCTCTAATGGAACTGTGAAAAATAGGGCGATTAAGATGATGATTAATTTAATACTTACCCACAAGTGCCACTCTATTTTTAGGTTAAATAAACCCCACCCAAACACCATATAGGTGAGCATCAATAAGAAAATTGAAACCCAAAGCATAGGGGCTATCTGATGGGATGTCATGGGTAGGATATCTATTATAAATTGGTGGAAATTGCTTGTAGGGGACAGGTGGGAATACACTGTTCACAGACAATACAACGCGATCGCGTAAATGTTAGATAAAAGGTTTCGGGATTGAGAGTGAGTGCTTCTGTGGGACATACACCTGTACATAGTCCACAGTCTACGCAGCTTTGTTCATCAATGATAATTTCTCGACTGGCCAGGGAAACTGTGACGTTTTGAGATTGCATCCAATCGATCGCCGCCTCGAGTTGGTCTATATCTCCGGATAACTCTACTACCAGTTTTCCTACCTGATTAGGGGCCACTTGCGCTCTAATAATATTAGCAGCTACATTAAAATCTTTGGCCAGTCGGTAGGTAATTGGCATCTGCACTGAACGTTTGGGAAAAGTCAAAGTGACTCGTTTTTTCATGCTGCCCGCCAGTATACAGCAGTTCCATCATACCATGCGATCGCCAATGGTGGCTGGTTTGGTGGGGCGATCGCTTTCTATTTTCCCCGCACTCTTCGAATTCGCTACACTGTACCCCAGACGATTATCTCTGTGACTAGCTGCATTAAATGAGTACAAATCCATCTGATTCTAGTTTAACTACTTCTTCATTCACCACTCGTTTGAGAAACTTTCTGATTGCTATAGTGGCAATTGTTCTCAGTGTCTTGGTGTTTTGGGGTTTCCGAACTAATGCTACATCTATATCTTTAACGGAACTGGCGACGGAATCAACCCCTCTTGAGGTGGCTTTGAGTAATGGTAAACCCACTTTGATGGAGTTTTATGCTAATTGGTGTACAACCTGTCAGGCTATGGCTGAAGATATGGCAGATCTGCGCGACAGTTATGGCGATCGCATTAATTTTGTGATGCTTAATGTTGATAATACTAAATGGCTGCCAGAAATTCTCAAGTATCGAGTTGATGGGATTCCCCATTTTGTCTTTCTCAATGATCAAGCTGAGGTTATGGGGGAGGCGATCGGAGAAATTCCCCGACCTAACCTAGGGTCTCGTTTAGATGCTTTGATCGCTGGTAACTTGATGCCAACTGTCGAAACTATGGGTCAGGTTTCCACTTTTAAAGCCCCTGTTACTCCCTCTGGGGATGCTAACACCGATCCTCGCGCACACGGTAGCCAAGTCAAACTCTAAAGCCTTCGGGCGGGCTAAATCGCCCGCCTATTTTTGGCTGGTCTCCCCTTTGATTAACTGTTTTTTACAAAAATTATCAAAACTTAAAAAAACTGTGATTGTTATTCACTCAACTTTGAGGGGATATTGTTTGAGTAATTGTACGGATTTTAGGGAGTTGCTTAGAGAAGGCGATCGCTTGGTTTGAGCCAGTACCCATCAACCCAAAGAAAAACTGCACAACTTATACATGGTAACATGATTTGGGGATTATGGTTAATTATCCGTTGATTGCAAATAAATATTGCAAATAGTGTGCAAATCCTGAAATTCCATGTAATATAGTAAACATATAGGGCAACAAAAAAGTGAGGTTTTATCATGAATATGATGTCTAAACTATCGAATATGATGGCTTACCTGACCGAAGCAGTCATTAGGATTTTTAGCCCCAGTGACGATGCTTATCCAGAAGTAGGTCCTAGCCCCTTTGAAGGAACTCCCTGTAAAAAGCCTTCCCCAGTCCTGAAGTAAACGGTAAGGGGTAGAGTGGGCGTGATACAGAAGGTCTTAGCGGGTTGGTTTAAAGTTCGAGCATGGGATTGTCCTCCAATCAGAACCTATAGCAGTTAGTGCTAGTATTTTCACCTGGGCTAACGGATGCGAGATGCAATGCCATGTCCGGCGGTGTCTATACTAGCTCTGGGGCTGGCTATGGTTTGGTTGGAGGCTTTTGGTGTTGGGTAGGATTAAGAAAGTTGATGGAGAAAGAAGGCGATCGCCGCACTACCGAGGGGAACGGTTAAATTATCAATACCCAATTTAGATACCATTTCTAAGAGGGTGGCAGCTATGGCTACGGCTAGGGAGATACTCCAAATTTGCCAGGTGTTACCATAGACTGGGAGTAAAATTAAGGCAGATACTACAAAACTGGTTAAAGTCATGGTGAGGGAACCTTCCCAACTTTTTTGACTTCCCCAGACCTGATATTTATGGGAACCAAATTTCTGGCCGATGGTGGCGGCGAGACCATCTCCCCAGGTCATGACTAAAATTCCTAGGGCGGCGTAGTGGGGTTCTTGGCGCGGCCAAAAACAGGCGATCAGAATACCAATGCTGATGGCGTAGAAAAATGTCCCTAAACTTTGGCGGCCGACACTATTAACACTGGGGAGAATGGGGACTTTTAGGGAAATTAAGGCGATCGCCGCCGATAATCCCCCGGCTGCTATACCGATGGAGGCGGGGATGTGCAGCCACCAAGCTAATAAAATCACGTTTCCGGTGCCAATATGCACGACCTTTCGGGATATTTCGGGGTCTACGGAAAATAGGCGGTTGAGTCCTTCAGCAATAATCAGGACTAAGGCTAACCATAGACCCACCAGTGAGATATGAAGCCAAATGTTGGGATTTGCAGTTAAATCGGAAAGCATAAATCAACAGTAGTGTATAAAATAGGAAACCATATTCAGAATATATTTGGCTATGTTTCAAGCTCCAAGTCTGTCAATTGTCAAGATAGACTAATGCTGAGATTATTGAACTGTCTGGGATATGTCCATGTCTGAAGCCGATCTCCCCCTGAATCAGTCCCCCGATGAAGCAGCCATCCCAGAGTATGAAGCTGGTGTGGCGCAGCCGCTGACCCACATTTCCCACACAGGGGATGATGATTGGGAAACGGTGAATTTTCCTGATGCGATCGCCATTGATCAAATTCCGCTGGTTAAACAATCTCCAGAAAATGCCTCTGTTAGGACGGAAGGATTACCGCCCCAGGTGGCTACTGGGCCGATGAATGAGGTTGAGGGTAGTCGCGAAACTCCTCTGATTAAAGCACTTCACGCTTGTAACCGGGATTTAATCGATCGCATTGCTGAACTGTCCGAACAACTCGAAGATTGTCATCAACAGTTAAGAGAACAGAAAACTAATTATCATCAACAATTGCAGGAACTTGATTTTACCCGCGCACAGGTGAATCGTCTGTTCCAAAAGCTAGATGTTGCTAACCGGGTGATTCGACAACAGCAGGTTTTGGTCGAAAACCTGACCCAACAGTGGGATACGAGTCAAACTCGCATGGCTAAGATGGAAAGAGAATGTGCCATGACTCGTCAAACTTACAATGAACAGTCCCATGAGTTAGTCCAGGCTCAAAATACCTGCCGTGAGTTGCGATCGCGTTTACAACGCCAACAACGCTACACTCTTCAGTTTAAGGCGGCTTTGGAGCGTTCCTTAGAAGTCCGCGAATCTGGTATGAGTCCAAATCCTGAATTAATGGTTGACTCCCCCTCCCTAGAGATGGATGGCGCGGATAATGAGTTATTATCGCCATCCTTTGTGATTCATGGCCAGATGAATTTATCTAAGGCTTCGCCTGTTCAGCCTTGGTCTGCTCAATTGCAAGATTCATCAGTAGAGCAGTCAGTAGAGCAGTCAGAAGAGGGGTTAGACGAATTAACAGCACCCGCAGAAGGTGATTATAACCCCACCCCAGTTATGCCACCTTTACTATCCACTAAGGAGGGTTTAGGATCTCAGGGAGAATCGCCCAAGTCGGCTGTTTCTGATTCGGAGGCGATCGCACCCCCACCGCCCTTTGAGATATCTATTGATTCCATTGTTCCGGCGGGTGAACCTGTCCTGGATGAGTGGCCGAAACCTCGACTGCTAGAGGATGAACTGCAGCGTATCCGTTTGGAATATGCCGCACCGGAGCCAGTAGAGGAATCAGTGGCTAATCCTAAACTAGCCGGGGTGGGGTCTCGACAAAAAGGGGAGAATTGGCCAGCACCTTTAGTCTATCCCCAACATCGCCGGAAGTTGCAGTCTTGGTCTGCTATTCAATTACCGACTTTCCCAAATCAGAAGGTTGAGGAAGCCGTGGAATTTTGAGTTATTAGGATCGGGTGATTTAGCTGCTTCCAGGGTTGCTATGTGTGATATACTGACTGCCATTTGCTATTGATAAATAGTCAAATTGTCCAACGGTGGTGAGGAGAAATTTCATGCAAAAGTGGCAATTGTTGACCATAACTGGTTTGGCGATGGTCGGGAGTATTATGTGGGTGGGGTCGGCTTCTGCTCATCATCATTATATTGATGAGTGCAATACATTTGCAGACCATAGACCTCATCCACAACCTAGACATCATCAGCCAACTAGACGCCATGACCCCCACCCACACCATGATCCTCACCCGGTACAATACCATCAACCTCGCCGCCATCGACCGGCTAATGAGTATCCTTATAC
Organism: Arthrospira sp. PCC 8006; assembly: GCF_046480465.1. Taxonomy (NCBI): domain Bacteria; kingdom Bacillati; phylum Cyanobacteriota; class Cyanophyceae; order Oscillatoriales; family Microcoleaceae; genus Arthrospira; species Arthrospira sp. PCC 8006. The sequence continues at coordinate 8,673 of NZ_PKGG01000127.1, read as the reverse complement.
TCTGCGACCTGTGATTAACTACCAGGATTTTTATAGAAATCCCGATCTGAATCCACCGATTATAGAACCGCCTCCTATAATGGATATGCAATCAATGATCGATGTTAATTCGGAACGGGCATTTATAGTTTTAATTGTGTTAATTTTGTGGGGAATTTGGGGGCCGGCTTTTAAACCCAAGAAAGACAGTAAATAATCAACAATTAAGATATAGGGGGGATTAATTGGAATTTGACCAACTATTTGCCACTATTGAACAGTTAGTGATGTGTCACTCTCCTAGTGGCGATGAGTCGGAAATAGATAGCTTTCTCCTCGATCGCTTTTCGGATTTGGGGGTGAAGGTATGGAAAGACCAGGCGGAAAACGTGATCGCTGAAATACCTGGTCAAAATCCTGATGTGGCGATCGCTATTACCGGACATAAAGACGAAATAGGCGCTATTGTTAATAATATTGAGCCTAACGGACGGGTCAGGATTCGGAAATTAGGGGGATCTTTTCCTTGGGTTTATGGTGAGGGAGTGGTAGACCTACGAGGAGATCATCAGACTATTTCAGGAATTCTTAGTTTTGGTTCCCGCCATATTTCCCATGAGTCCCCCCAAAAGTCTTTGCAGACTGATAAGGTATTAACTTGGGAGGATGTTTGGGTAGAAACTCTGCGATCGCCACAGGATTTAGAAGCAGCCGGGGTGCGTCCGGGGACTCGTGTAGTAGTCGGAAAACATCGGAAAAAACCTTTTCGTATGGGGGACTATATCGCTAGTTATACCCTCGATAATAAAGCCTCTGTCGCGATTTTATTGGAGTTGGCTAAACAGATTAAAAATCCTCCGGTAACCGTCTATTTGGTGGCATCGGCTAAGGAAGAAGTAGGGGCGATCGGTGCATTATATTTTACGAATCGCACCCGTCTTGATGCTTTAATTGCTTTAGAAATTTGTCCCCTAGCGCCAGAATATCCTATAGAATCTGGTGAGAAACCAGTGTTATTATCTCAAGATGGTTATGGCATTTATGATGAGGGCTTAAATGCCGAATTGAGGAAAGCATCTCAGCGAGTAAATGTATCGATTCAATCGGCAATTATTCGGGGGTTTGGTAGTGATGCTTCTATTGCTATGAAGTTTGGGCATATTTCTAGGGCGGCTTGTTTAAGTTTTCCTACCCAAAATACCCATGGGTTTGAGATTGCTCATTTAGGGGCAATTTCTCATTGCATTAGCATATTATTGAGTTATTGTCAATGGTTATAATTTATGGGATTAAACTAGAATCAGATTCAGTCATGGAATTAGTGACAGATTGAGTATAATTCACAGTAATATGAAAGCCCAAAGTTATACCCAGAGACAAAACTAGATAGCCTATCAAAAATAAAATTGCTACTTGATCAGCCGACTGTGAAGATTTGTTAAGCATAAATTTAAGTTGATCGGAGGGTTTCTATTTACAGGATATCTAGTTACAGTGACAATGAATTCACCTGATGGGGTGATTTTTATGGTCATAGTTGCCATGATGGATTTTTGCTATGATAGGTCTAATGATGTCCGATTCGTTAGGAGGGCTGCATATTTGAAAAATAGGCAGATTTTCAGGATGAAGTTGCTTACTCTCACTTCTGCAATTATCCTGTTGACCCCTGGGTTTTCTAGTAGGGTTGTGGACGCTAGACCGACTCTTCCTGATGCTAATTGTCGGTGTGATGTGAACGATCGCTTTGATCCTCAAGCTAAAATGCCGCAGGGAATTCACCAGGGTAAATGTATCAACTCCTGTCATCAGCGATCGCTGCGACGTTTATCTGCTGCTGAAGCGGATCAATATGGTATCGAACCCCAGGCGATCGCTGTAGCTAATGTCAGTCACCAAAATCAGTTTTGGGTCGCTTAAATTCTCCCCAACTCCGTAGCAGAAGTTATCTATCAACTGGAATATCCCCTTCCCGCCTCCCATGCTCAACTAAGATTTCGTTTTTCTCCCGGTTCCGAGGTTCTGTTAATTCCCCAAATTCCCGGTTCTCATCAGTCCCCCGTGAAGCTACAAGACCTGATTTTTTCAGTGGAAGCTGTCGCCGTGGTGGGGGGTAACTTCGATTTGGTGGCGGGTTTCTTTGATAATTTTGCGATCGCCTATCGTTTGGTTTCCTTGGAGTCGAGAGTTCAACGGATGATTATTGAAGACGGTCATCAAGTTCAACAAATTCAATTAAATTTAACCCCAGCCCAAAAAAATCAGTTACTTTTAAACGCTATAACCAAAAGCCAGCAAGCTGGGTTAACTCAAATGTATAATACCCTGAATAGAAATTGTACTACCGAAGTCTTTAGAATCATTGACCAAACCATTGGCTATCATAGCGCTCCTAATTCAGGATCACAGGAAATTTTTATTAATGCACCTACGGGAGAACAGATATCTATGTTATTTGCCAATGGTATATTAAATCAACAGGCGATTAATCAGTTTTTGGCTGATAGTTTAGATGCCACTCAGTTACAATTTTTGCAGGAACATATCCCCACCATTTCCCCCACGGCTTTGCAACGTCGAGGGATTAAAGGAATGGAGCTACCTGATTTGAATTATGAGTTACAAAACACAGGTGGCGGCGGGATGATTTGGTAGTCTTAGAAGTCATTAACTACCCAGTTTTTGTGGGGTAAATTATCATGATCAAAAAACAGCTATTTCTGTATTCAACAATGGTGGCAACTTTAGTTATAGCCCCCGGAATTAATCAACCATCTTCAGCCAATTTACCCCTGATAACTTCTCCAGAATTTGAGTCCCTATGTAGGTCGGGAAATAGAGAATGTGCAATGATTGGGAAAGCCTCTCACCTCACCACCCAGTTAATCTACGAGTTATTTGATGCTGAGAAAACTGGAAATCCCACCAAAATACAGCAGGCGATCGCCAATATTGCCACACTATATCAAACTGAATCTGATGCTATAAAAGTAGTCAATACCAGATTAAACTTATCGGATTTTTTTATACTCGAAAAAGACCAGGTTCTAGGTGGCTATGCTGTTTTTTTAAGCCGGGGAGAAATTATAGCTGGTGGTATAGAAAAAGTATCATTTGTAATTGGCTTTAAAGGTCTTTATCCTAGCTTAGAAGACCCCAACGATATCGCTGTTGCTCTCTCCGCTTTACCGGAACATCTTTATCATGATGCTGGTGCGTTAATTCATAAAGGGTTCCGTGATTATTCCGGTTCTGTGTTTAATCATCAAATTTCCCAAGATATGATTAACTCGATTCGAGAGCTTCAAAATGACCCGAAAACTCATGTGGAAATTGTCGTCACCGGACACAGTTTAGGTGGGTCGGCTATTCTGTATGCGGGGATGTTAGTTGATGCGGGGATTAATCCTGAAAATTTAAAAGTTATAGTTTTTGGATCCGGACCTGTAGCACAAGCTAGTTTTATTAGTCAATATCCCGATTTGATTCCTAATATTATCCGCATTGAAACTCCGGGGGATATGCTACTTTATGATGATGATTCTCCCATGAAACCTATCTATCAAAGTTTAGGTTATGTTCCCTTTGGAAGATTAATTAAAGCTACAGGAAGCGATCGCCTTAATCAACTTAACCAACAGCTTGCTATTCTCCAACAACAACAGCAGATTTCTCCATCCCCAGATTTTGATACCAAACGGCTTAACTTGCTACAACAAATCCTACAGGAAAGAGTAGCGATTCATGTTTATAGTTATCGGTATTATTATCAGATTTATCGGTCTCATCAAGGCGGTGGTGGTAGCTTGTGGTAAATGCCATTAATCATCACATTTTAGTCAGTAGTAATAGTCTCTAAGTTGGCAAATATTTAAGACAAAAAAGCCAAGGCTTTATTTTTTGTTTTTGCCTTCTTTAAGGCATCTTCCATCCGTTCTAAACAGGCATTCATGTGTTCATTAGGATGCACTTGAGTAAAACCTATTCTAGCAGAACAGGTAATTACTGCATCATCTAAGTGAATGTCGCGGCTTTTAAAGGCTTGCCAAATACGTTTGAGAGCAATTTTTGCACCTTGTGGGTCGGAGAAAATGACCATCACAAACTGATTATTACCCCAGTAGGCTACCCAGTCGCATTCGCGCAGGTGATCCTGAATTTCTTGGATCAATTCCATTAACACCTGATCAGTTTTATGATATCCCTGTTGTTGCAGACACAAATCTAACCCTTCCATCCCCATTAGTGCCAAGGATACGGGTAAGCTGTTACGTTTAGCAATGCCTAAACACTGCTTAATGCGATTTTGGACCGCACGATCGTCACTTACAGAACAAAAACAATCTTTGCTGTTTAGGTGTTCAGATTCCTGTAAATCTGACTGTGTAGGAATTTGAGAGTAAGAGTTCATCTCATCTGGTGGCAAAGTTATCCACTCCTTACTCGATGCTAATATCATTTATATCATGGTTGATTAGGTCTGACTACTGCGATCGCATGACATTTACGCAACTGTCCATAACCTGGGGTCAATTTCCCCCCAGACCTCTAGGTAAACGAGGGTTATGGATACACAGGGGAACTGGTAGCCATGTGTAAGTCGTGATAGTATCACCTGCTGTCGCCACATTTGAGAGTTTCAATCCTACAGTAAAAACATAGACAAGCGCAGACATCAGTATCTGACTAATCACTTTAGCACCAGGGATTATATCTATGTTAACCAATCATAAACTAAGCGATCGCACCTGTAAAGATAACCCTCAAGTTATACCCCCATCTGAAAAACAATTTTTAGCAGAATTATTAGATCGTCTATCTAAACAGGTCAACCATCTCGAGAGTATCTCCGAATTTAACCAAATTTAATTAGGTGAATTACCATGCAATATCCAATTTTATCTTTACCCGAATCCGGTCAAATTCGCAAAAATATCGGACAACCCACCTTATATATTTTCTCAGCTAACAAAGGAGAAAAAGTCAACTTAATTGTTTGGGCTGGAACTCTGCAAGCTGAACTTTATAGCCCTTCCGGTCGCGAATTAGCCTTTGTGTCTTCCGGTCGTTGGCAGGGAAATATGCCGGAAACTGGAATATATCGGGTTATGATTTATCCACGCATTGACTCTACCAATTGTGCTATTGAGGTTCAAATTGAACGACCATCACCAGAACCCCAAACAGAACCCCAACCAGACCCTATAAACCACAAACTATCTCAGTATCGTTCTTTACCAGATCGCCCTATTGTAATTCGTTCAGGGGAATATAATGGGTCTGTGGGGTTCACATTATCGGCTCACAGCATTCAACCCCTAACTATTCGTTGTCGCCAGGGTCAAATGATGAAAGTGACAGGGTTTGGAGTCGAATTAGCGATCGCCAGTCCTCATGGCAAGATTTTAGAGACAGGAACCCAAAACATTTCTACCCGCCTTCCCGAAAATGGAGTTTATCGGATACTGGCTATTGGTGGGGAATTACCCCTAGATACATTAGTTTCTGTGGATGTTCGCTAATCTCAACGGGAATTGTGTTAATTAAAAAAAACCCGGTTTTTGGTGTAATATACCTGATTTTAGGGAAGACTATAAACCGGTAATAACTATTTAATATCAGGTTAATTTTCCGAGTTTCCATAAATAATAAATCAGCGGGCATTATCGCCCGCTTTCACTATTTAAGGAAGGTAATCTTCAATCAGGTTGGAGAGTCGCAAATAACCCCGACTCTGGTTCAGAATGTTGAGGGCGATCGCCATTAGCCAAAGCCTTCACCTCCACAGTCACATTAGTAGCAGATGGTTCATTTAATGCCTTAATACAGAGTTCCGCAATATCCTCTCGACTGACTTTCCCCTTAATAGTATCTCCCTGATCTAACATCAAAGCCTCGCCGCCAGGTTCTTCCGTCATAGCACAGGGGCGAATAATCGCATAGGGAATATTACTCGATCGCACTACATCTTCCCCCCGCAATTTCCAGGTTAAAATACCTCCCAATTGGTCATTCATCCGCACTGCCGGAGGTTCCTCGTCTAAATTTAATCCAGGTTTTCCCGGACGAGTCACACCGGCAGAACTCACCATCACCAACCGAGGTTTAGCGGCGTTTCCGTAGGCTTTAATCGATTCAATTTCCAGTTTAAAAATACCCGCTTCAAACTTAGGGTTTAACTCCCCATCATATTCAAACTTACTCAGCATCAATTGAAAAGCATAGACCGATTGAGGATTAAAACCAGGATTATCTTTAAGGGTTTTGGCGCGAAACACAGGAATCAATTCTTTAAAAGGAATCCTGATAGTCATGGGAATATTATAAACCGTATCAAAGGAATAGCAATAACCAATACTATCCCACTTTTCATCACTGCGGGCAATAAACTTATAACGCTTGCCATCTCCTTTAACACGCAGTTCAATTCCCGCAAATTCTGATAAATCTAAAGGGGGTTCAAAATTCCGAGTTCTGATAGAGACAAACCCCCCAGAATTAGCCGTCGAAACATTGCCCGTAAATAAAGCAGCATCACCAATTAGTAGCAGGGAACTTTCACTAACTCCCCCCATCACCACATCATCTAAAGCCCCCCAAGTCGCTTTTAGTTCAGCGTCTGGCTTGGTAAAGTCAAACAGAATTTTTTGACCCAAATTCCGCAATGTATTAGGGGTAGCATTAATCAGATTTTGAATGCCTTTATATTCCACCAATTCAGGAATATCAACTACCTCCGGCATATAAAATTTAATCCCTTGATAGTATTTTTCGCGGGTGGGGGTATCCCCTTCTACGGGTTGGACTCGGGTTCCTGAACAACAAATAATTGCCGTCACGTCCTGCATTACTTGGGGTGTCAGGGTTTCGGGGATGGTTAAATCAGCCTCAATGATATCAACCTTATTTCCCAGAATTTCTAGTCCCCGTTTCCGGTCTCGAACCAAGGCCCTTACTTTGATACCCTGTTGCTGGAGGCGTTTAACCACCCGCTTACCTACTCCCCCCGTCGCGCCAACGACTAGGACCACTTCAGAGGGGGGACTGGGTGGCTTGGCTTCCCCCCCAAATAGCTTCTGTAGCCACCGACAACTACCTAGAAACGGAATTACGCCAAAATAGTTGAGGGTTTTCACGAACCGACTGATGTCCCAAGGTGCTTTTTGATTTTCTGTAGCCATGTCTGTCCTTCAGGTGTTGCTGTTTACTATATTAAGATATGTTACAGAATCTATGGGGTCGGTGATTACCCGTTCTCTGGCGGTGGGTATTTGTGCTAAGGTATGGGTGGCACGGATAGCATGATATTCATTCTATGGAAAACATTGATTGGGAAACCGCGATCGCTGCGGGATTAGCTGCCACAATTTTTTTAGGTGCGATGCTGATGATGTTCACTAATTTTTGGACAACAGCCCTGCGGAAAAAAGATGATTAAATTTTGGCAAAGATTCAGGATTGTGGAGTAAAAATCAGCTATATTTTCGGAAGTTCTACCATTATAAATGACCATGATTTTAGATTTCAGTAATATCGCCGAATTTTCCCGGACTAACTGTGGGATGATTTGCGCCTTCTTGGTACCGATGAATTTAATCGCTACTCTGCAAACCATGATCTTTACAGCGGTGGGACGTTCTCAGCAGCAAATATTATTGATGGCGGCATTGGCGAGTTTATATGCTGGTGTTCTGGTGGCTCATGTTTGGACTTGGTTTGCGATCGGTGTGGTGATGGCTCCCACATTTATTCTCTTATTTTTGGCGGCGGTTTGTGTCAGCATTAATATTTGGGCGATCGCTAAACCCACCCATATATCTCGAATAATTCAATTCGTGATTTCCCTCGGCAAAAATACCCTACAACCCAACACCTAAGCATCATCAATATTGTAGCTTAGGGTTCGGTTCGATCGCATTTTGGTGGCACAAACAAAAGCAATTATAGCCAAGTTTCCAGACAGCGGGTTTCTATTAGCATCTTGGTTAGCATACACAAACCCCGATAGAAACCCGGTTTCTTCACTCCGACTCATCTAGGAATTTGTCAGCATCGCCTGTGGCAGCGAAGTCGATAGTTCAATGGGTATAAAATAGGCGTTAGGATAGAGATAATTTTTCCCTGATTCATCAATATTGTGCAACCACGCTCAGGATATTGGCAATCAGATCCGGGTCGCTTTCTAGGAATTGCGGTAATCGGCACTCAGGGAGGCGATCGCCTACAACTACCGCCATGGGCGGATCAATCTGAGAAGTGAGTAGTTTCTGGGCTATTTGCTAATCAATCGGTCGTACTCTGCATGGGTTCCAATCCAAAACCAAGAAATGCCTTTCTCTACTTCAACACCCAAAGCAGGGTAATTTAATCCGACTCTAACAGACCAATACTTTTTGCCCAATTTTTTGAAATGTAGGGACGGATGAGACGGATCGAGCTTGAGCAATTTGTAGCATTCATCGGCAGTTTTTTGCACAGTTTCCGGCAAAGCGTTGTAACATTGCCAAAATCGTCCAGTGGTATAGTGCATCAAATTTCTCGGCAATGTCCAGCTTCAAACTCTGCGATCGCCTCTTCTGCGAATGCTTCTAAGTGACCCTCGGCAATATCCCCTTCTATCTGTTCATCCCAACCTTGATAATCTAGGTCAAAGAACCATTGTTTGAGTTGTTCAAACTCATTGGAGGGTAGGGA
>NZ_PKGG01000167.1:0-11864 GCF_046480465.1 Arthrospira sp. PCC 8006 | reverse complement strand
TGATAAAGCAACRGTCCGCACCGGAAACWCCGTTACCATTAACGTCCTTAATAAYGATAGCGACCTTGATGGTGTTTTAATCCCAGATACCGTCACRGTAGTTGATTTACCAGACTACGGTAATATCACCGTTAACCCTAACGGAACAATCACCTATAGCCATGACGGTTCATCTACCAGTACGGATAGCTTTACTTATACCGTAGAAGATAATGATGGCGCTATCTCTAACCCAGCCACCGTCTCCCTCACCGTTTCCGAGTTAGACTTAGCCTTCGAGTCCGACGACTTCAACACCAACAGCCTAGACCCCCGCTGGAATTTTATCAGTCCCAGCAATAATAGTTCCTACCTACTCACCGGAACTGGTACACCAGATGCTTATGTAGAACTATCAGTTCCCGGTGCTACTGATATGTGGAATCGCAACCGTAGCGCCTCCAGACTCATGCAGCCCGCTCAAAACCAAGATTTTGAGTTAGAAATCAAATTTGCTGCCGACCCCGCCTTAGATAAGCAAATACAGGGGATTTTGGTAGAACAAGATGATAGTAACTGGGTCAGGTTTGATGTCTTTAAGACTAATTCAGGTTTAGCCTTATTTGCAGCTTCAACCCGTAACGGTGGTTCCCGGTCTATGATTCGTATGGGGGTACAACCCGGACAAGCCCGACACCTGAAAGTTAACCGAGAAGGGGATGTATGGACTCTCAACTATTCCCCTGATGGTGTGAGTTGGACGACAGCCGGGAGTTTTACGGAAGCCTTACAAGTGCAACAGGTGGGGTTATTTGCGGGAAATGCGGGAGGTTCATCATCTCCGCCGTTTACCTCCCAGGTGGATTACTTTTTCAATACAGCCGCCCCCATTATTCCAGAAGATACCCCCGACCTGTTACCTCCAACGGCGGCTTTACTGGCTCCTGATTTGACTCCTATCTTGGGTAGTGATACCGGATATGCTTTCACGGTTAGCTACTCTGATGACTGGGAAATTCAAGAATCTACTTTGGATGATGCCGATATTCGGGTTATAGGACCATTAGGGGTTCAGCAACTGGCTAGTTTGGTGCGTGTCTACGGTGAGGACAATGGAAACACCCGGAATGCTACCTATCAAATTGCACCTTCTGGCGGCGTTTGGGATGTCTCCGACGGCGGAACTTATACGGTCATCATGGAACCCAATGCCGTTAGTGATGTGGTGGGTAATTTTGTCCCAACTGCCACCTTGGGTAGTTTTACTATTGATTTTGGCGCTAATACAACTCAAAATATTGTTTTCCCGGCTGATGCGGGTGTGGTTGATGTTAGGGATTATGGAGCGATTCCTAATGATGGTATAGATGATACTGCCGCTATTCAGCAGGCTATTAATGAGAATGCGGGTCAAAATCGGATTATTTACTTCCCTAATGGGGTTTATGATGTTAGTGGTCAGATTACATACCCTGGTAGTCAAAAGCGCAATATTCTTCAGGGTGAAAGCCGCGATCGCACTATTATTAGACTTCAAGATAATTTGGGTTTTGATACTGCCGTTATTGATACCGGAAATCCACCCGCTCAACGGTTCCGTAATAGTATCAGGGATTTGACTGTTGATGTGGGTCAGGGAAACCCAGATGCGATCGCTATTAATTTTATCGCCAACAACCAGGGGACTCTCAATAATGTTCGCATAGTTTCCCGTGATGGACAAGGTGCGATCGGTCTTGATCTCGCTACCGATGAAAATGGACCTCTACTGGTTAAGGATGTCGAAGTCGTCGGATTTGATGTCGGTATTCGGACTTGGAATCCTACCGCTACTCAAACACTCGAAGGCGTTAAACTTGTTAATCAAAATGTTTATGGTTGGCAGAATTTTAATCAAACTCTGTTTGTGCGAGACTTAGAAAGCACTAATGCCGTTCCCGTCATTTGGAATATGCCCAATGGTTCCAGTGATTTTACGATTATGGATGCTAACTTAACCGGGGTCGGTGCAGCCGCCACTCAACCAGCTATTTATAATCAAAAAGGGATGTATGTTAATAATATCAATACCTCTGGTTATCAACTCGCTATTCGACAGGATGATAATGGACGAGGTAACTTGTCTCAACCTGATGGTTATGTGGCTGAGTGGATGGCGCATGGTGGCTTTAATACCCTATTTGATGCTCCCAATCAGGCTTTTGAACTGGAAGTTTTGCCGACTCCCTTAGTCCCTTGGGATGATTTATCTGTTTGGGTCAGTCCTTTGGCTTTTGGTGGTTTACCTAATGATGGCATTGATGATACCCTGGCAATTCAGGCGGCGATCGATTCTGGTGCTAGTACCGTTTACCTACCTAATGGGGTATGGAATATTGGTGGTAATCTTCAGTTAAGAAATAATCTACAGCGCTTTATTGGCACTGAAGCTACTATTCTAGGTAGTGGCACAATTACCGTCGCTGATGGCAGTGCCGATGTCGTCTCTGTGGAGCGTTTTGAAGCMCCAAATATTACCTTTATTCAAGACAGCGATCGGACTATGGTTATGTCCAATATGATTATTAATCAGTATTTTAATACCAGTCAAGGAACTGGGGATTTATATATTGAAGATATCAGTGGCGGTCCTTGGTCTTTCACTAATCAAAATGTTTGGGCACGTCAGATTAACCCAGAGAATATTCACAGTCCCCGCATTAAGAATGATGGCGGTAATTTGTGGATTCTTGGCTACAAAACTGAGGATGAGGGGACATTAGTTGAGACTGTTAATGGTGGAAAAACTGAAGTTTTGGGCGCTTATATCCTCCATGGAGAATTTGGAGATATCCCCGTTTTTATTAATAATGAATCCTCTCTAAGCTATGTCGCAGCCAGTTTCCGAACTTTCAAGGGTGAGCCTTTACCCGCTGTCGGAGTAGAGGAAATTCAGAACCTGGAAACCAGACGAACTGTGGGACTTCCTGGCTACTACAGTTCTACCTCTTTAAATCGCGTTCCCGTTAATACCATAGTTGGTACTCAAGGCGATGATTGGCTGAATGGAACAGACCCGAATTCCGCCACTCCGGGACGCGAACAAATAGATATATTGACAGGAAATGGCGGTTTTGATACCTTTGTCTTAGGTGATAGTAATTCTGTTTACTATGATGATGGCATTGATGACCAACCCGGTTGGCAAGATTATGCTCTGATTACTGATTTTAACAATGATGTGATTCAGCTTCACGGTAGCTCAGAAGATTATCGCCTGGCAGATAGTCCCCAAGGTTTACCTACTGGGTTGGCTATCTTCTATAAAGGTGATGTTACTGATGAACTTATTGGTATTGTGCAAGGAGTCAACAATATCAGTTTGAATAGTTCCTCGTTTGTCTATGTGTAATCCCTAATTACAGCATTCCTGGTTTATTGACGGTTGTTCACATAAGAGGCTACAGGTAAAACATGGCACAAACTTATCCTCCTCATCCCCGCGTTAGCATTGGTCTACCTGTCTACAATGGGGAAAATTTTATAAAGGAAACTTTAGATTGTCTATTGTCTCAGACTTTTGATGATTTTGAACTGATTATTTGTGATAATGCTTCCACAGACCGGACCGAGGAAATTTGCCGAGATTATGCCGCTAGGGATAAGCGTATCCGTTATTATCGCCATCCTGAAAATTTGGGTGCTGCTAAAAATTATAATCGAACTTTTGAATTGTCTACCGCTGAATATTTTAAGTGGGCAGCACACGATGATTTATATGCTCCCGAGTTTTTAGAACGCTGTGTAGAAGCCTTGGATACTCACCCGTCTACTGTTTTGTGTTACCCTCAAGAATACTGGATTGATGAACAAGGAAATCCGCTGAAATCTCATGCTGATATTTTAAATCTATCTTCTCCCAAAGTTATAGAAAGATTTAAAAAGTATCATGATATTTGGTATGAGCGCGGATATATGTCAGCTATGGTATTTGGCTTGATTCGTTCTGATGTGCTGAAAAAAACCAAGTTGATTGAGGATTATATTTGGGCGGATTTACCTTTGGCAGCTGAGTTGGCACTGCGGGGAGAATTTTATGAAATTCCTGAATATCTATTCTTTTACAGGTATCATTCCCAAACCTCACGAGCTATCCGTAAAGATGCTGGTAATGTGGCTCTTTTGAATTGGTATAACTCTCAGACAACTAGAAAGTTTGCACTCACAAATTGGACGCTTTTATGGGAATATATCAAAGTGATTAATCGGGTTCCTATCAAATTTTCCGAAAAGCTATATTGCTATGGTCAAATGGGTAGGTGGGTCTCTTGGAAGTGGAAAAGGCTGGGTTTCGAGTTGATGCAAGCTGCTGTCCAAGCCCCTAGTGTATATTTCCAAAAAACCCAAAATACTTAATTGGCTCAAGCCATCAAAGACTTTCCCCCTTTGATGCTCATAACCTATTAATTAAATTTCCGGTTCCATAAACTCTAAAAATAAGTCCACAGTCTCCGGTTTAACCCATCCCTTATTAATAGCCATTTCTCCAAACTTGAGTCCGGTTTTATGTTGGTTTTCTAAAATCATATCAATTTGCTTTTCATTTAATAAAGCCGCTGATTTTAAATAGTATCCTAAAGGATGCTGTTCTCTGTTAAGAGCTAATTCTGGTAACTTCTCCGTGAAAAACTCTATCGTTTCCGGTTTCAGTAAACCTTGAGAATTTAAAATGTCTCCAAAACGCAGGTTTTTTCGGACTCGCTGAGTTTGTAAAACCATCTGTACTTGATCTGGGGAAAGTAAACCCGCCCTTTGTAAGACACGCCCCACAGGTCGATAAATTAAACCCCTAGGCGATTCAATCAATACATTACTAGGAATTTCCGAGTATTGTTTTTTAACCCGGTTTAACCAATGATACTCAGTTAATAGTTGTTTAGTTGCTAATAACATAAACGGCGGAATTGTCTTAGCATAGCGACCAAACAAACGATTGGGTTCTTGAACTAATCGATAAAACCATTCTAACCCGGACTCTCGCACCCACTCTGGGGCGCGAGTCTGAAAACCAGCATAAACCGGAAATACCGCCCCAATTCCGATCATCACAGCCCGAATTTTGCCGCGATGCTGATGAATAAATTTTTCTTGTTTAGGACATCCCAGAGAAACAAAGACTAACCCCGCCCCACTATTGTGAATTTCTTGGATTAATGCCTCATCTTCGGCCGGAGTCAGGGGGCGAAATGGCAAAGATTTAAACCCCGCGACTTTTAAACGGGGAAATTCATGGCTCATCTTGGTTTGCATTTTTTCCAGCACTTCTGGTTTAGAACCTAAGAAAAAAACGCTGACGTTATATAAAGGTGCTAAGTTACACAGACTAAGGAGTATATCCATTCCTGCTACCCGGTCTTGAGGAATACCTACTTGCCGAATCATCCAGACTAGAGGCATTCCGTCAGGAGTCACCATATCAGCATTTTCTAAGATCCGAGCAAATACAGGATTCCAATAGGCTTCCATCAGCATATGAACATTTGCTACACAAACGACTCGGCTTTGTCGCCGAGAACCCCACTCCAAAATAGTTTCGATTTGGTCGCTGAACTGGAGAGCTGTAATATAAGATCCTACAACTTTAACTTGGCGAATAGGTAAGCTCATAGTTGATATATAACTTGAATATAACTAAGTTTAAAAAAAATCAAGCCATAGGTTTACTGCCAGTATAATCGACTCCATAGCTTTTTGGCAAATCAAGTTTGATTAACTTAGATTGTGATTTGTATCTTTCTTAGGAAACCTGACTAGGCAAATCATGAGGACAATGATATGTTAGTAGGTAAATATTAGCACCTCTAACTATGCTAGAAAAATCTATCTGTCCGGTATGCGGTTCTGAACATCGCCAAGTATTTTGGGAAATGTTGGATATTCCGGTTTTTTGTAATATATTATGGTCGGAGCGTGATGGGGCTATTAATTGTAATCGTGGCGACTTGAAACTGGCTTTTTGTCAAGATTGCGGTTTTATTGATAATATAGCTTTTGATCCAGAACGTTTAGAATATACCCAAGTTTATGAAAATGCTCTGGATTTTTCCCCTCGGTTTCAGCAGTATGCTCATAATTTAGCTACCAGATTAATCAATACCTACAATTTACAGGAAAAGATTATTATTGAGATTGGATGTGGGAAAGGTGAATTTCTTAGCCTATTGTGTGAATTAGGGAACAATCGCGGCATCGGTTTTGACCCGACTTATGTGCCTTTACCTGACCATGAAGCATTTAGCGATCGCCTGACATTTATTCAGGATTTATATTCGGAAAAATATGCTAATTACCAAGGAGATTTTATCTGCTGTCGCCACACATTAGAACACATACCCACCCCCACAAACCTGCTAAAATCCCTCGCACAAATAGTGGGAAATAAACCAGAAACCGGAATTTTCTTTGAGGTTCCCAATGCCTTAGATATCTTTCGTAATCTGGCAGTTTGGGATATTATTTATGAACATTGCTGTTATTTTGCGCCCGTCAGCCTAGGCTATGCTTTCTCATCCTGTGGTTTTGAGGTTAAACAAATAACGGAGGAATTCCGAGGGCAATTTTTATGTCTGGAAGCCCAGCCTAATCTTGATACCCATAGCACCATTAAACCCGAAACCGAACAGGTTAATCAGTTAGCTAACACCATTGCTGAATTTTCACAAAAGTTTGAGGATAAGTTATCAGAGTGGGAACAAAAACTAGGAGATATGGTTAATCAAGGTCAGCGGGTGGTGATTTGGGGCAGTGGTTCCAAAGGTGTGACATTCTTAAACTTTATGAAAGCCGCCAAGACAGCCATTGAATATGTTGTTGATATTAACCCTCGCAAACAGGGAATGTATGTAGCGGGAACTGGTCAAAAAATTGTCCCTCCTGCATTTTTAGTAGACTATAAACCAGATGTGGTGATTATTATGAACCCTATTTATGAACAGGAAATCACCCAGATGCTAGAGGATCTGGGTTTAACATCCTGTCAAGTGCGCTGTGATGTTTGAGGTTAAATCATTCTAATTTTGGAAGGGTCATTAATCCCCAAGTTTCCAGGTCCCAAATTCATGCTGATATCTAACCAGGGGGAACGGGTAATAGTGGCGCTAGTGGAGATATAATCAACACCAATTTCGGCAACTTGGCGAATAGTTTGTAGGGTAATATTTCCCGATGCTTCAATTTTAATGCGGCTATTATACTGGCGAATAATCTCGATCGCCTCTTGCATCATAGCTAGGGACATATTATCTAACATGATAATATCCGCCCCCGCATTTACCGCCGTTTTCACCTGTTCAATAGTTTCGGTTTCCACCTCAATAGTCAGAGGATAAGGCATAGTTTCGCGAATTAGGGCGATCGCCTTTTCAATACCCCCAGCCGCCAAAATATGATTATCTTTAATCAAAACCGCATCATCAAGTCCCATGCGATGATTTTTCGCCCCCCCGACTTGAATGGCATATTTTTCCAACAGTCGCAGTCCTGGGGTAGTTTTGCGGGTATCCACCAGTTGAGTCGGTAAATCAGCGATCGCATCGACATATTCACCTGTGGAAGTGGCTACCCCACTCAGTCGCATTGCCAAATTTAGGGCTACCCTTTCCCCCATCAACAAAGCATCTAGGGGTCCTTCTAATTGTAGAATTACTTGTCCACGATCGCACTGATCGCCATCTTTAACCGTTGGTTTCACCTGAAGGCGATCGCTTAACAGTTGAAAAACCCGCGCCGCCACTGGTAACCCCGCCACAATTCCTGGGGCTTTCGCCTCCCAATGGGCTGTTCCCCATAAATTTTCCCCCCTCAACAGACCATCAGTAGTGCGATCGCCCCTACCAATATCTTCCGTTAACCACTGTTTTAGCAGAGGGTCTAGGACTATCCAGGGCGGTAAAATTGCTGATTTGGGTTTCTTCATGGGATTTTTCCTTAAAAACTAAAGCCTCCCTCCGTTTATCACTGGAAGGAAGCTATAGTTTATATTAATCCTGGCATCTTGCTATTTTCCCAGGCAGCTACCCGCCAAGTATCTTCGCCGTTTCAGCGTTTCACATCCGAGTTCGGGATGGATCGGTGTGGTTCCACTGAGCCATAGACACCAGGAAAGACTTAAAATCTTTCGAGGTTGCCGGAAACTCGCTCTCGCTGTCGCTCTTGCTTGTTTCCCTCGCACAATTAATAATAGTAGTAGGTTATCAGATATATGTCAACCCCTTTGAGCAAATTTTTGGCAAATTTATGTCAAACCCTCTCCCACAGGGATTTTTCCCGTATCTGGGAATAGTTTATATTTCGGGAATGTTGCCGAAACTAGGCAACTGGGGGGGTAAATTATAAAAATCAGCTAGGCTCCCCGGCTACTGCAATTTTTTGGTAAAATGTTGAACTTCTACGCTCAGATCCAAACTATGTTCCCTAAATGGTTAATAATACACTGGCGTTTATTATTGGTGTTATCAGTTATTGGCGGACTGCTCACGCCATTTGTGCTGAACTTATATATTAACTTGCTCACCCAAACTCGTCGCTATACTGAGATCGCCGATGTTCCAGAAAAACCTGTGGCGATCGTCTTTGGGGCGGGACTTTGGGCTGATGGAACCCCTACACCGATGTTAGCCGATCGCATTCAGGGGGCGATCGACCTGTACAAACTGGGACGGGTTGAAAAGATTTTAATGACCGGAGACAATGGCACTCCCGAATATAACGAAGTGGTGGCCATGCAGCTATATGCGATCGACCAAGGAGTTCCCTCAAACGACATTCGCCTGGACTATGCGGGATTTAGTACCTACGAAAGCTGTTATCGCGCCCGGGAAATTTTTGGCATCGAGACGGCGGTACTAATCACCCAACAATACCACCTACCCCGCGCGGTCTATATATGCAATCGTTTAGGGATTGATGCGATCGGTTTTGGCACACCGGACTGGGGCAAATTTCGGGATGATTCCATGCGATTCTATACCCGGCGAGAACTTCTAGCCGTTGTCAAAGCTGTTGTCCAAGTCCATATTCTTCGCCCTAAACCCACCTTCCTAGGACCCTTTGAGGGAATGTATTAGTCTGATACCTTCCCCAATTGTCTGGAGTTGCGTTAGACTATCGCCAAAGTATAGCAGTCAGATCATATCTGGCTGATTTTTGGCAGCCTTTACCACCTTTGATGATTGCTTTATTTTCTGCTGTTATCCCCGTTGGGTGCATTGTTCTGATTGGTTTTATTGCCGGTAAAACCCTGATTATAGATCGCCAAACCATATCCCGTCTGCTGCTGTATGTTCTGTTTCCCATACTGATTATTGATACACTATATCGGACAAGTCTTACCCCCCAAAATATGGCAGGAATGGGAATAGGGTTTATTTTGACTTATATATCATTGTGTTTGGTAGCTTGGGCGATCGCACGTTATTTAAACCTGTCTCGGTCAACCGAAAAAAGTTTAATTGCCACCACCTCCCTATCAAATGTTGGCAATATGGGGTTATCTGTCACCCTCTTCGCTTTAGGAGAAGCCGGACTAGAAAGGGCGATTGTTTATTTAATCGCCTGGAATTTAGTAGTTTTAATCACAGCGCCAGCTATCATCAAAGGGGAAGGTTGGCAATCATCCTTAAAATTCACCCTCAGATTACCACTATTTTGGTCAATTATCGCGGCTTTGGTACTTTACGCACTTCCAATAAAATTGCCTTTTAATATTGATGAGGGATTGAATTTAGTAGCGGAATCGGCTATTCCCCTCGGCTTATTATTGCTGGGGTTAGAAATTGCCGAAAGTCACTGGAAAATTAGCCTTTATGAAGTGGGAGCCAGTTTTCTCAGATTAATCGGTGGTGCGATTATTGCCTATGGTGTGGGTTCCCTATTAAGACTCAGTGATTTGGATTTACAGGTGTTAATTTTACAGAGTGCTATGCCGACAGCTATCACGGCTTTTCTGATGGTTAATGAATTTGGCGGCGACCAAGTACGCACCGCCCGCGTGGTGGTAGTTTCTACTATATTATCGTTCCTAACTCTGCCTTTGGTATTATGGGGAATTAAAGCGATCGCCTAAAATATGACCCCCGATTTCATGGCGGAAATTCCGATAATCCCATGGGGTTGTTCAGAGCCGAGTCACAGTTGATCTAAAATATAGCCTGAAGCGATCGCTAAAAATTACCATGTGGAATCAAATTTGCGAACACATAACCACTGCTACCTCCCACACCTTTACAGCTAATAACCCTACTTCTGTAGGTGGTGGCTGCATTAACCAGGGATATCGCCTTAATGATGGCGATCGCAGCTATTTTGTGAAACTCAATAGCGCCTCTCAGGTTGCCATGTTTGAAGCGGAAGCCTGGGGAGTTAAACAAATGTGGGAAACCCAAACTATCCGCGTCCCTAAACCCATTTGTTGGGGTACTGCTGGCAATTCTGCTTATATCGTCCTAGAATGGTTAGAGCTAGGGGGTCGTAGCAATTCTCAGGCTATGGAGAAAATGGGGCGACAATTGGCGCGACTACACCAGTGGACTCCCCCGCCAGACTATCGGGGATATCAACAGTTTGGTTGGGATATCAACAACACGATCGGATCAACTCCCCAAATTAATACCTGGACTACTGACTGGGGAGAGTTTTGGCGAGATCATCGCATTGGTTATCAACTGAAACTCGCCAGACGGCGGGGAGGAACTTTTGAAAATAGCGATCGCCTCCTTGACAAAATACCAGAATTGTTGTCCGGTCATCACCCTAAACCCGCTTTAGTGCATGGGGATTTATGGGGGGGTAATGCCTCTGTTACCCATGATGGAGAACCAGTCATTTTTGACCCGGCTGCCTATTTTGGCGATCGAGAAGTTGATATCGCCATGACCGAAGTATTTGGCGGATTTTCCCCCGCATTTTATCAGGGCTATAATCAAATTTACCCTTTAGATAAAGGTTATTCTCGCCGCAAAATTATTTACAATCTCTACCATATTTTGAATCATTTTAACCTATTTGGTGGCAGTTATGGTTCCCAAGCCAATCAGATGATTCAGCAAATTTTACGTTCAAGTATTTAACAATTTAGGAGAGTTAATTTATGTCTCTGCAAGCCGAAATTGATAAAACTAGACAAGAGATT
This sequence comes from Arthrospira sp. PCC 8006, assembly GCF_046480465.1. Classification (NCBI taxonomy): domain Bacteria; kingdom Bacillati; phylum Cyanobacteriota; class Cyanophyceae; order Oscillatoriales; family Microcoleaceae; genus Arthrospira; species Arthrospira sp. PCC 8006. The sequence goes on along the minus strand of NZ_PKGG01000167.1, from coordinate 718 downwards.
AAAACTGATAGTTACTCTATGTCTATTGGGGAGTTAATCAGCCTATATGAACATGATGAAATTGATATACACCCAGAATTTCAAAGAGTTTTCCGCTGGTCAGATAAGCAAMAGTCTACTTTTATAGAATCCATACTTTTGGGGATACCGATTCCGGCAATTTTTGTAAATCAAAGAGATGATGGTATTTGGGATGTTATTGATGGGGTACAGAGACTATCAACTATTTATGAGTTTATCGGTATTTTAAAGAAACCCACAGATTTATCTCAAGAACATCAAAGAAATTTCAGATTACAAGCTACCACATATCTGCCTTCTTTAAATGGGAAAATGTGGAATCATCCCGAAGACCCCAAAAACTCTTTAACACCAACACAAAGATTGTTAATTAAACGGGCAAAATTTACCGTTAATATTGTCGAAAAAGAAAGTGACCAAATGATGAAATATGAGTTATTTCATCGGCTCAATACCGGAGGTTCAATTGCTACCCCTCAAGAACTCAGAAACTGTATCCTATTAATGTTAAATAAAGATTTGTATCATCTCATATATGATTTGGCAAATCAGGATTTATTCAAAGGCTGCATTGCTTTAAGTGATAGGCTTTATGAAGAACAGTATCATATGGAATTAGTATTGCGTTTTGTACTGCTTTTTGATGAGGATGATCAAAGTTTACAAAAACTAGGGGGTGATGTGAGCGAGTTTTTGA
>NZ_PKGG01000360.1:0-3282 GCF_046480465.1 Arthrospira sp. PCC 8006 | reverse complement strand
TTATGACCTTGAGTTCCCTGCCTTACTTAGTTACCTAAGCGTCGGGACATATAATCAGTTATGAGGATGCTCAGGAGAGGTCTCCTTATATCCAGATTCGGAGCTGGAATCCTCACCGGGTAGTTATTTCGGGCATTTCAGCCCTATTTCATACCCGAACGTCTCGCACCCGCGTCAAGCACGTAGTATTTACCTTTGTTGATACTCAGGTAAATTCTGGCTATTGCGTCTTGGGTTGACCGTCCTGGACGGAACCCGTAGCTTGTATCTTCAAATCTCGATTCCCATTCAGGTTCGAGTGCCGACTTAACCAAGGCTTGCCTTGCTCTATCTTGGATTGTAGGAATTCCTAGAGGGCGTTTTTCATCCCTACCAGGTTTTGGTATCCATACTCTCCTAAGTGCTTTTGCTTTAAGATTTCCTTTGATTTTCTCGGTCAGTTCAAACCTTTGCTTAGGAGAAATTGTAATAACTCCATCTACTCCAGCTGTTCTCTTTCCTTGATTGTCTTGGGTCACTCGCCGCACTGCTAAGAGTCGGGCATAATATGATTTCACCAATAGACGTTGCCACCTTCTGACCTTTGCATCCTGTCCCGATTTAGCTGCTTGAAATATCCTCTTTTGGAGTTTGAAAACTTTCCGTTGAACTTTCGCCCATGGGATTGCCTTACATGCGTTTTTCGTAGTCTTGATTGGTCTGGGTTTACCAAAGCCTTTCTTTAAACTCGCTTGCGCCATATAAGCTCCTACTAAACTCTATTCTTACAATCAAACCGTGACCCGTTAGCATATCCCTACCATTACAGTCGGGCGTTGGCTTCTGGTCACATCTTACCCCCTCAAAGAGTTAGGGGTCGAGAGTGAAGTCACCTTCCCGAACTCCCATTCAGAACCGTGCTTGATAGTTTCCCATCACACGGCTCCTGGTGTGGATACCCTATTTGTCAAAGGAGCAGAATCAACAGACCTGCTTTCTACTTCGATGTTCAGAGCTATATGCACCACGTAGTCTTTAAACTCGTCCTCGCCATTATACTCTTACTGACCGCAGTATCTATATCCACACCGTGACAATTGGGCATATCCCCACCATGACAATTGGGCTTTAGCTTCTGGTCACATCCTTCACCCTCTAAGCATGCGCTTACATTTTTCACTACTGCCTTGTGAATAGCATTACTCACTTGTTTATAGGCAGAGCATTAGAGGGGTTACAACGTTCCGATTATATGGGCATTCCATCGTTAGATTTGTCCTCAGAACCGGGGTACTTTTAAAGGTCTGTGTAGGTAGTCGGACGAACCCCCTACTTTTCCCCTTGCCCTTTTGAGCGCAGCGTGTCAACCTATTTCGCTGCTAGTGTATTACGATGGTTCAAGTCGGACATTCGGTCTTCCTAATCATAGATGGTTGGCAGTGGTCGCGTCTTGGTAGTAGGTTCTACCTCACGCCTTCCGTTCCCCGCTTCTATCCTGGAGTTATGATTTCCAAAACTGGGGGTGGCTATCGCCGTTACTCTCTACTCCCTGATTTCTCAGTTCGTTTATGACCTTGAGTTCCCTGCCTTGCTTAGTTCCCTAAGCGTCGGGACATATAACCAGTTATGAGGATGGTCAGGAGAGATCTCCTTATATCCAGATTCGGAGCTGGAATCCTCACCGGGTAGTTATTTCGGGCATTTAAGCCCTATTTAATACCCGAACGTCTCGCACCATACGCTTACACTTTTCACGCTCTGCCGTGAGGCAGAGCCAATGAGGGGTTTAAACGTTCCATCTATGGGGGCATTCCATCTTTAGATTCGTCCTATCCACCGGGGTACTTTAAAGGTCTGTGAAGGTGGTGGTGATATACCCCTTCTTTTCCCCGTACTCTTTTGAGCGCAGCGTATCAACCTATTTCGCTACTAGAGTATTACGATGGTTSAAGCCGGACATTCGGTTTCCCTAATCATGGATGGTTGGCAGTGGTCGCCTCTGGTAGTAGGTTCTACTTCACGCCTTCCGTTCCCCGCTTCAGTCTGACGGGTGTGAACCTTGAAACTGGGGGTGGCTACCGCCGTTACTCTCAACTTCCTGCTGTACATAACACCAGCGTTCAGCCTTGACCTTGAGTCTCTTGGCCTTTATCTGATTCTAAATCCAATTTAGCCCAGATAATTGGAACACATAGATAGTTATGGGATGGTCAGGTACGCTCACCTTATATTCTACCAAGGGGTAGAAGTCCCACTAGGAGATGATTTCAGGCATTGCAGCCCTATTTCACTCCTAAACGTCTCGCACACCGCCGTTACTCTCAACTTCCTGCTATACTTGAGGAGTCATAACTTCCTCTTTCTAGCGCTCTGTCTTGACCTTGAGTCTCTCTGCCTTATCTGGGTGTCGAGTCCAGATGTTGGAACACATAGATAGTTATGGGATGGTCAGGGCGCACTCCTTATATTCTACCAAGGGGTAGAAGTCCCACTAGGAGGTTATTTCAGGCATCGCAGCCCTATTCCACTCCTAAACGTTTCGCACGGTGGTTGCTATTGTAACAGGTTTTTGGTTTGTGTGTAGGTTTGAGGAAGTTTTTTGTTACTAGCAAGCACGTCGTCAACTCCGACGTTTTAGACGAAAGCGCCAGACCCGATATCGGCGGGCTCGGTTCTTGAATCGGACTCGTCCCAAGGGTTGGTTAGCTCCGAGCTTGCAGCATCGGGTAGATACCCTTATAACCTGGGTTAACCGATTCCGTATACTCGCCCCAGTTGGCAGCATTACTCAAGAGCTAGTACGGTTCGACCTACAATTGATGGAAAACCCTGAGATATCAGGTGTTGAGTATCATCCGGGAGAATTATAGCAAAAGACAGAAAAGTTAGGACGTATAATAGCAAGGATATCTACAGAAGACCCAAAAGGCCAGCCCCCTACAGTTACGACCTTAGACAAAAAGTTATCAATGCAATTGAACTATACGGTATGTCCAAAACCAAAGCCAGTCAATTTTTCCATCTCAGCCGGAACACTATCAATCTCTGGCTGCAAAGAAAAGAACACACCGGAGACTTCCTCCCTAAACCTAATCGCCCACCTGGTCATAACCACAAAATTACCGACTGGCAAAAATTCAAGGCTTTTGCCCAAGAGCATGGCGACAAAACCTCCGCTCAAATGGCTCAACTTTGGGATGACGACATCTCTCCTCGCACCATATCCAGAACCTTGAAGAAAATTGGCTTCACCAGAAAAAAACTTACGGCTACCAAGAACGTGATCAGCAACAGCGAGAGGAG
>NZ_PKGG01000642.1:0-300 GCF_046480465.1 Arthrospira sp. PCC 8006 | reverse complement strand
CCCGAGTGCATGCCGTGGCCGCCGTGCATGGCCGTGGCGTACGCCGGATGATGGACGACATTCTGGCGGAGTTTCCTGCCGCGCCGGATGACGCCCACGATGGCCAGGACGACGAGAGCGGTATCAAGGTCGCGATTCTGGGGCGCCCCAACGTGGGCAAATCCACGCTGGTCAATCGCCTGCTCGGCGAAGAGCGCGTGGTGGTCTATGACATGGCGGGCACCACCCGCGACACCATCTCCATTCCGTTCGAACGCCAGGGGCGGCGATACACGTTGATCGACACCGCTGGCATCCGTC